>JAYENB010000048.1:0-4870 GCA_034721855.1 Bacteroidota bacterium | reverse complement strand
TTGTCCGCTTTAAAGTTAAAGACACCACTTGAACCGCTGGCCATAAAATTCAGGCCCGATGCTGACAACAAACAGGAACTTGTTGAATATGGAAAGCAGTTTGCGGACAGCATGAAATCGTAGTGAGTGTTGCTTTAGCATATAGGTTGAATTAATGAAATCTTGTGTTCTGTCTATTTTATGAGTATCGAATAGAACACCTGTTTTTTATGACTTTTTCAGGCAAAATCAAAATAATGAAAAAAAATTATGGAAATTTTGTTTTCTCGGATTTTTAACTTATTTTTACACTTTGAAATGAAGTATAAATTTTAATGAGTTTTTAAACTGGACTCTTATATTAATGAACCTAAAAGAATACTTTTATGAAAAACTTAAAAATTTTATTTGTATTAACTGCTGTTTTAGCAGTATTTAGTAGTTGCACAGAGGATAATGCTGAGCCTACTATCACATGGACTCCAAACGATTTATCTAATTATGTTATATTTGGTAATGTTTCAACATATAACAAAACATTAGATATTTCTTTCAATGCAGAAGCAGGAATTAAAGACATTGAAATTAGCAAGCTTGTTTATAAAGGCAGTGAGCTATATTATGAAGCATCAGCAGCTGAACCAACAGGCTATTCCGGCTCAGTAGATTTCAACTACACTCTTACAACAAATAATGTTGAATCAGATTTTGAAGATGGTGTTACAGAAGTAGTTTATGAAGTAATTCTTACTGACGACAGTGAAACTCCACAGACAGCATTAAAAGAATATATATTCTATGTAAACGAAGTATATTCTCTAACATTTAATGTAGAAGATGGAGAAGGTACTGAAATTACAGATGCTAAAGTAACATTTGACAATACCGAAATGACTGCTGCACCTTACACTTTCGGGCACATTATGCCGGGAACTTACGCTTATTCAGTTGAAAAAGACGGATATGAAAATGTAAGTGTTAGCGATTTTGAAATGCCTGAAAACGATACCAGTCTTACAGTTGTACTAAATAAATTATTATCTGCATATTCCGATAGTATTTTTATTACTTATTCAGCTACCTCATCTTATGCTACTTATAATGGAGTTAGGGTTCAAGATACTGAGAACACTACAATTGGTGTAACATATAATTCAAATACACCTGACTCAATTGTTATTCAAACAACAGCAAATTGTGATGGCTTTGTTGAAGTCGATAATGATAGTTTTACCAGCTACACTGAAATAGTGAATGCATACACAAACGGAACAGCTGTTACTGAAATTAATTTACCACGTGACTATGACAGAGGAGTTTTTGCTGAAAGATATTTTATTTCTAAGGTGGACGGAGCTTATGTTTTAGTTAAATATATTGACGGTTTTGTAAACCCAAACGCTCATGACGGAAATTGGGGTAACATAATTGTTTTCCAATACAAGAACTAATTTGAGACACAATAATATTAAAGTCGCTCATTTTGAGCGGCTTTTTTTTATTATATAGCAAAGAAATTACAAATCACAAGCACAAAATATCATAGAAACTCTAAATTCCAATCTTCAACTTTCAGATAAATTATAAAGCACAATTGCAATAAAAGTCCTGTGTATGTTGATGACACGGTTGATATGAAACTTATTTTACCTGAAGCCTTACAGAATGTACATGGGGTGATGTGGCATGTTGAACCGGCCGATTATGTCATCCTGGATTCGACACACTTAGGACATTCAGCCTACGAGCAAATTGACGGAGACTATCGTGTTAATGACAGCTCAGACAGGAACGCTCGTTTTGTACCACTCAAGCCGGGTGATTATACCATTTATGTTGATGGGTTTTTCAAGCAAACCAATCCGCAGCCCATTGTAGAGAAAACCTTGACGGTAAAGCCCTGAAAGTTCAAAATCCCAAATTTTGTGCAAATGAGGGCAGACCCAAGCTGCCACCCTGAGCGAAGCCGAAGGGTTGCTTGAGCTATGCCGAATGCAGCCAAAATTATATAAATCCAAAATAAATCCAAAGTTCCAAAACTTGTCCGGCTAAGCACTGGCTTAGACGGATCTAAAAAAATCCAAACCCTCTATCCTGCCTGCCGGCAAGCAGGCGCCGGGCAAGCTCTGCCTGATTTAGGCTGATAAACCAGCGAAGCGGAAAAATCAAACTTTATATTTATTAAATCATCGTAAATCGTTGTGTGTTCCATGTTTCGGGTTTGTTATTTTTCATCCGTCTTCGCCGGACAAGTTTTGGAAATTGTTTGAAATTTGAATATTGGGATTTATTTTGTTTTTTGTTTTTTGGATTTTGAGCTTTCCGGTTTATCCGGGTTAGGGGTTAGGTTTAAGTTTTTATTTCATAACCTAAAACTTAACCCCTAAATCCTTATTTTGCATGCAATAATTGACTTCAGATACGAATGTGCTATGCTTATACGTTGTTTAATATAATATGGCGTATTCTTAACACCGAATTGTTGATAAAAAAGATGCCTGATGGATGATACGGCTTAAAATAATAGTAATTTCGTTCAAAAAATAGAAGGATTATGGTTTTATTACAAAATGTTTCTGCAGTTGCAGATACTGCAGCCCAGGCAGCAAGCCAGGGATCAGAAAAGATTTCCTACCTGGAAATGGCCCAGCATGGTGGTATCATCATGATAATATTGGGTGTGTTATCAATCATCGCTGTCTATATTTTTGTTGATAAATTCATGGCTGTAAAGAAGTCGTCTAAAGATGATCAGCAGTTTATGAACAACATCAAGGAAAACATCCAGAAAGGAAATGTGGATGCAGCAATGACGACATGTAATACAACCAGCAGTCCGTTGGCACGGATGCTGGCAAAGGGAATTAAACGCATAGGCCGTCCCCTGAATGACATCAATGCTGCGGTGGAAAATGTAGGTAAACAGGAAATTGCAAGGCTGGAAAGAGGGTTGCCTGTATTGGCTTCCATTTCAGGTGGAGCTCCCATGATTGGTTTCCTCGGTACGGTTATGGGCATGATTCAGGCCTTTTTTGATATGGCCCATGCCGGCAATAACATTGATGTGCAATTGCTTTCCAGTGGGATTTATACTGCCCTGGTAACCACTGTGGGTGGCCTGATTGTGGGAATCATTGCCTATTTTGCATACAATCTGATTGTGTCGCGGATTGATAACCTTGTCAGTCTATTGGAATCAAGGACAACAGAATTTATGGACATCCTTAATGAACCAGCATAACGCAAATCGCTATGGCATTACGTTCGAGAAATAAAATAAACTCTAGTTTCAGCATGTCATCCATGACGGATGTTGTCTTTTTGCTGTTGATATTTTTTATGGTGACCAGTACGCTGGTGGCTCCCAATGCCATTAAATTGTTGTTACCTCAAAGCAACAACCAGACCAGAGCAACTCCCATCACTACGGTTTCTATTAAAGATACAGGGGGGGAGTATTTATATTACGTAGGCACTGCAGATGCCCGGAGCACTGTACCATTCTCACAGATTGAAGGACGGTTGCGCACTATGCTCAAAGATGAAGAAGAACCGACGGTTTCGTTGCATGCTGATAAAACTGTTCCCATCGAAGAGGTTGTGAAGATCATGAATATTGCCAAAAACAATGAGTATAAACTTATTTTGGCAACCAGACCACTGGATTAGATATGATTTTTGAAAAGAAACATAAAGAAGCCATCATTGGCGTGATTGTGTATCTCTCCATTGTAACGGTATTGTTGCTGTTCCTGGGTTTGTACAAACAAGATCCTCCTCCGCCTGAAAAAGGCATTGTGCTGGATTTTGGTGGTTCAGGCAGTGGCAGTCCCGACCCGGGCCCTTCGGTTGCCAGCAATCAATCTTCCTCTCAGTCCAGTAGTACCAACGAAACACAAAGTACTCCCGAATCAAACATGACACAGGACATTGAGGAGGCCCCTGAGTTGCCAAATTATCACACCACTGATGATACCGAACAGAATACCAATGTGGATGACGAAGAAAATGAGGAACAGCAGGAGGAAGTCAATGACAACGTGCAGGAAATATTAAACACCAACTGGGGCAACACTTCCGATAGCGAAGCAGATGGGGAAGGTTCAGGCAACCCCGGCTCAGGAAATGGTGGTGATGGTGGAGACGGAAACGGAGAGGGCCCCGGTTCCGGAAATGTGGCTGGTAACGGGTGGTCTCTTTCAGGACGGGCAGCCGAAAGTATCCCCAAACCTACTGTTGCCAATTGCGATGGTTATGTGGTTGTTAATATTGTAGTGGACAGAGGTGGGAACGTAGTGAATGCACACATGAAACCTGGTGGTTGTACTGCTTGTGAAAGCCATTGTATTGATAAAGCTGTGGCTTCAGCTAAACAATCAAGGTTTAATCCTGACAACAATGCTAAAGTAAGGCAGAGTGGAACCATTACATTCCGCTTCAAACCTGAATAATTCCAATCTGTATTTGAATTATATCAAAAGTTTTATTTCAATGCTTACGCCCTGGAACGGTTGTGTATGCTCTATTGTGAGGTAGCAGCCCCTGATGAAATGCCACATTTATGTTTGCGTTTGCATTGAATAAAAACTTTAAGCTAAGCAACTTAAGGCTCAATTATTCAACGGCATGTAATATTTTCCGATTTTTTTTATTGCTGTTGTCTGCCTTTTCCCCTTCCGTGTCCTCTGCTTTTACCCTGGCCAAATCCTGAGGTATCATTATCAGTAACCATTCACAGTATATTTATTTAACATCAATTTCTTATTAGTTTATACATTTTTATAATTTCTAATTGACCTAATTGACCTAATTGACCTAATCAATACCCAAATCCCAATGTGTAAAATGTTAACTTACTTTTTTATAAATAGAGTTAAAAATCAAATTCAAT
>JAYENB010000047.1:0-4892 GCA_034721855.1 Bacteroidota bacterium | reverse complement strand
ATGAATGCAAATTTTGTAACTACTCAGTGCTAAAAAAAACCTTAACAGTTTAATTTACAAATTTTAAACCTTTGCGACATTGCGACTTTGCGGTGAGGAGCTACTTTTGCTGATACTGATTAGTTACCTTCCAAACAACCAATCCCAGAAACTGCGTTTTTTTTCCTGATCTTTCTGATCAGATGTAGTATCTGAGGGTGTAGAATAAACCCGGGGTGACTGTTGATCCAGAAGTGGCGATGATATATGGAGGTATAGTTTGTTGTTATAAATCCGGAAACCGTGCAGATAAAAATGCATCCTGTTTTTGGTAATGTGCCTGGACAATTCCTGTTGTTTAGTATCATTTTGATAGTTTTCAGAGCTTTCTCTAATCTTATCGTAATCATCACCCAGGTTTTTTATTTTGGTCGTATAGTTTTTGGAATCTGAACTGATGGATAATATGAAAGCATGAAGGTAGGCTTCCCACAGACCCTTTCCTGCGTTTCTGGATGCCCCGTATTGTGCAAAATTCGTTATGGTATCCGTGTTCAGGTAGCGGTATTGATACCCCGGCATGTTAATTTCCGTGGTGTCAACGGTGCTGACAATATGGAAATGATTGCCGTCTGCTTCCCATGTGTAATCATATTTTTTAGTGTTATCACAGGTACTGTCACGAATGGTATATTTGGTTAACTCAGCCATTCTGTATGATCTGGTGATGGAGGTTTCAAATATTTTAGCGTAATATTCAGCCGTTACTTTCAGTACGTTGCTTTTTGCTTTGCCATCATCTTGATAAGCCATCAACAGAATGGTTTCGTTGTTTTTGTTCTTGTGCTGCGATATAACTTCAAAGTCTGTTTCATTATAGGGCAAGCGGCTTTTATATTTACCCAGTTTTTCGATGCTTTCATTGAGTTTGTATGTCCTGTGTGATTCAGTTTCGACTTGGTAATACTGGGATGTGTATGAAATATCGGTTTCATGAAGCATGGCTATGATGGCCTTTGCACGCATTTCCGCCTGCAATAAAGCAAGCGAATCATCTTCAATCCTCGGATCAGAAATCCCAATGGCTGTAAATTCGCCGTGAAGAGGGATATTAGTTACCCACGATGGTGTTTGATAATGTTGCGCTGAGGCGTTGATGCCTAAAGCAATCATGATTATGCCAATAAAATATAATCTAACCATTTGCTTGTGTATCTTTGCAAAAATAGCATGTTTTCTGTTATGATGAAAAAGAAAAGGGCAAATCTGATAACAATGGGTTGTTCCAAAAACCTGGTGGATTCTGAAAAACTTGCCTGGCAATTGAAGCAGCAGGGATGGGACGTTGAACACGAAGCTGAAAAATGGTCTCATGATGTTGTGTTTATCAATACATGTGGTTTCATAAATGATGCCAAAGAAGAAAGCATTGAAATGATTTTCAATGTGGTTGATGCCAAAAATTCAGGGCAGGTAGAAAAAATTGTTGTGTATGGATGCCTTGTGGAAAGATACAGAGAGGATTTGAAAAATGAAATTCCGGAAGTGGATGCGTGGATGGGAAATTATTCTCCCGAAAAAATGATGCATGTGCTGCAAAAAACATTCAATACGGAAAACAAGCGTATCAATGCAGGCTCCGGTCATTATGCTTATCTGAAACTTGCTGAAGGATGCAGTCGAAAATGTGCATATTGTGCGATTCCCCTGATTAAAGGCAAGTATGTGTCACGGCACCCCGATGCTATTTTAGCCGAAGCAGAATACCTTGCATCCGTGGGTGTGAAAGAATTATTGCTGATAGCACAGGATTTGAGTTATTATGGCAGGGATATAGGGAAACGGGATTACCTACCTCAATTGGTTGAAAAACTCACAAAAATCAAGGGGATATATTGGGTGCGCCTGCATTATTTGTATCCCAATGATTTTCCCGGTGAGATTCTGACCATCATGAAAAATAACCCTGCAGTTTGCAATTACCTTGATATCCCTTTGCAACATGTGAACGATGCCATATTGAAAAAAATGCGCCGGGGCACCAGCAAAAAAGAAATTGAAACCATTTTGCAAAAAGCCAGGGAAACCGTTCCGGATATAGCCATCAGAACAACCATGATGGTAGGACATCCGGGCGAAACGGATGCTGAATTTAATGAACTGCTGGATTTTATTCAAACATGGCAATTTGACCGGCTCGGTGTGTTTACCTATTCCCATGAAGAAAATACCTACGGCGGAAAAATGTATGATGATAATATCCCTGAAACCATCAAGCAGGAACGAGCGGAACAGCTTATGGCTGTGCAGGAAAATATTTCCTTGCGCAAAAATCAGAAATGGGTTGGAAAAACCATGAATGTCCTTGTTGACAGGCAGGAAGGATACCTGTTGGTGGGACGCAGCCAATATGATTCTGTGGAAATTGATAACGAAATATACATTGAATCGGATCACACTCAGGTTCCTGGCACTTTTTGCAAAGTAAAAATCCTCGAGGCCTCTGCTTATGATCTGAAAGGGAAATTGGCAAAATGTGTGTGAGGGGAGGGGATATGCTTAAGGGGACTTCTAATAATTCTTTCGCATTAAGATTTTATTCATTCGTTCTTATTTATTAAAGGGATTCATCTGTTCGCTTCGCTCGGGTCAGCGTTTCTCATAGACAATGCAAATTTTTGAAGCACTATCGGGATAATACAACAAAATTTATATGTATGAAATATGTGAATGATTGCCATTTATTCATATCAAAAATGTGTATATTATCACATTTATTACACATAAGTTTGGGGTTTAACTTATTTTGATTATTTTTGTACATAAATTACTTTAATATGGAAATAAAAAGAAATATTGTCAAAAAACTTGTAAAATGGAAAAAGAGTGAATTCCGAAACCCTTTAATTATTCAGGGAGCAAGACAAGTCGGAAAAACATATTTACTGAAAAGTTTTGGAGAAAAACATTATGAATCGACAGCTTATTTTAATTTTGAAAAATCTCCTGAATTATCTCAGTTTTTTAAACATAGCAAAGAGCCGAAAAGAATAATTGAAAATTTATCTGTTTTACATGGCAGTAATATAAAACCACAAAACACATTAATAATCTTTGATGAAATTCAGGAATGTAACGATGCCCTGAATTCATTAAAATACTTTTCTGAAGAAACGCCTGAATATCATATTGCTTGTGCGGGCTCACTGCTTGGTGTTGCTCTAAGCAAAGGAATGTCGTTTCCTGTTGGCAAAGTTGATTTTGAAAATCTTTATCCAGTAAGCTTCAGTGAATTTTTACATGTTGCTGATGATAATTTGTTTTCATATTTGAATAATTTGAATAAAATTGAAATCATACCTGATATATTTTTCAATAAAATCCTGGAAAAATTCAAACTTTACAATATTTCAGGAGGCATGCCAAAATCAATAATTACCTTGTTAAGCGATAAAGATGTTGACTTGTGTGAATCGGTATTATCGAATATTATAAATTCTTATAAACTTGATTTTTCTAAACATGTTGAAAATAAAGACATTCAAAAGATTAATTATATATGGGATTCCTTGCCATCTCAACTGTCAAGAGAGAATAAAAAATTTGTTTATAAAACGATTAAAACCGGAGCAAGAGCAAGAGATTATGAAGATGCTTTATCATGGCTTGTAAATGCCGGATTAATTTATAAAATATACAGAAATGAGAAAGGAAATTTGCCATTATCGGCTTATGATGATTTATCTGCATTTAAAATTTATTTGCTTGATGTTGGTATATTGAGAAGATTATCAAATTTAAAACCAAGTGTAATAGCTGATGGTAATCGTATTTTTTCGGAATTTAAAGGAGCTTTGAGCGAAAACTATGTTTTGCAGAGTTTGATTTCTCAATTTAATGAAACACTCCGTTACTGGACATCGGGCAATAAAGCGGAAGTTGACTTTTTATTACAATTTGATAATGAGATAATTCCAATTGAAGTAAAATCTGCTGTTAATGTTAAAAGCAAAAGTTTGTTTTCTTATCGTCAGAAGTATAGCCCGCCGGTTTGCATACGTTATTCATTAAATAATTTGCAGTATTCCAGTGGAATACTTAATATCCCTTTATTTATGTGTGATTATACAGAGAGAATTTTAAATTTCTGATTAATTAGCCCCAATGTTTGTAATGTGGAAGTTTCGGGAGCTTTTTTGTGGTTTTGAGCGCATGTAGGCAGCCGCTTTGGCGAAGGCAGATGAACGATAAAATGAAACACATTTTGTTTGCTAAATAAAAAAGAGGCTTAGAGTCAAATGTTCTAAGCCTCTCTGTTTGCATGTGAACCTGGAAGGAGTCGAACCCTCAACCTTCTGATCCGTAGTCATACCTAAGCCCTAAAACAACAAAATAACATCTTAAATAAAATTAAAGTACAAGCCCGTATTTACAACGTTTGCAACTAAATATTGTTTAAAACTTTTATTGTTTGTTTTGTCTTATTATATTACTTTTGTGTTACAAATGTGTTACAAAAAAAAGAATGATATGAATAAGGCAACAGCAGAAATTTATTTTGACAAACTAAGACCGAGAAAAGACGGGAAATGTACGGTTAAAATTAAGATTACCCACAACCGGAAACGTAAATATATATCCACCGGGATAAACTTAACACCTGATGCGTTTGAAAAAGTAATGCATGGTAAACGCAAAACACTGAAGCAAAGGCAAACATACGACACCCTTATACATCAACTGGATAAAGCTAAGCAGGTTATCAATGATTTAAAAGTTTTCACATTTGACAGCTTTGAAAATACTTATTTTGAAAATAGAAACATAGCAGATAGTGTATCATTTGCTTTTGATGATTACACCGAAGGACTAAGAAATGAAAAACGTATTTCAACAGCGGTAAGTTATAAGTG
>JAYENB010000046.1:12279-23720 GCA_034721855.1 Bacteroidota bacterium | reverse complement strand
TGAAGGACCGTTTCCGACAATGTATGAAAATCCCGAAAGGGAAGTTGGATTTAATGATAATTGTGGGGGTGGAACCGGATCGACAGTCCCGCTACAGCTTAAAATTACTTCGGTTGCGCCACCGCCGTTATGGGTAATTGCTTCGCCATTATAATCGCCTGCGGTTAAATCGGATTTTAATCGCACATATATTTCATAGGTAAAATTCGCATCAGCAAAGGGTACCGATAAACTGTTTGAAAAATCTGTGCCGGAACTCAATGAAATCTCATAATTTGTGGGTGCTGTCACAGTAATATCACCCGGATAGCCGGTCAAGTTTGCGCCGCTGAGTGTGTAAGATTGCTCAGATGAAGGACCATTTCCGACAATGTATGAAAATCCCGAAAGGGAAGTTGGTGAAAGGTACAAAGTTGGATCGGGAGGTAAATCTTCAACTGTTCCGCTACAACTAACTGTTTTAGTTCCATAATTGCTACTGACATTTGTAATATTTTCAGCATTATAACTTCCGACATCAAGTCCTGATTTTAATCGAACATAAATTGTTGTAGAAGGCAAAGTATAACTATCGTAAGACACTGATAGGCTAGATGAATAGTTGGCATTATCTAATGAAATTTCATAATTAGCAGGTGCATTGACAGATATTGAATTTGGATAATCTGTTAAATAATTTCCATACAATTGATATGATTGAGAATCTGAAGGACCTGTACCGTAAACATAGGAAAATCCGGTAAGACTTGAAGGCTCAGCATACAATGCCGGTGGTGGCATTTCGGTGACACTGCCACTGCATGAAACATATATATCATCTGCACCTCCACCATTGATTGTAATGTTTTCATTGTAATCGCCCAAAGGCAGTCCTGAAATCAAACGCACATAAATTGTAGTAGCAGCCAGATCAGCACTGCTGTATGGCACGCTCACAGAGCTTGAGTAAGAAACATCATCAGTAGAAATCTCATAATTTGTTGGAGCTGTTACCGTAATATTCCCGGGATAACCTGTCAACAGACTGCCGCTTAAATCAAAATACTTGGATACAGAAGGGCCCTCTCCTTCGTAGTACAAAAAACCGGACAAAGCCGATGTGTTTGTATTAATCTCAGCTCCCTCAACATATTCAGTAATCTCAAAATTATCAATAATCAATTGTGAACCGGAATTTGCAGTAACCTTTATTCTGCAGTTGTTACCCAGGTTATTCACTGTTAATGAATAATTTGTAAATGTGGAGCCAGAAAACACCTGTGCATCAAGTTCTGTAAAACCGCTTCCATCAACAGATAAAAGCACTTGTAAATTTCCACCACCGCTACTTCCCTCTTTATATTGAAAAGAAATAGTACCAACCGTATTAACCGCCGGGCTAATAATGGAAGCATCGGTGTTCAACTGAAACCTGGCATCATTTTCTCCCTGGATAGCAGTAAGTTCCCAAGTGTTTCCGCTATCATAAGTATAACTACCCGTTGTATAATCTGTCGGGCCTCCACTAAAATCCTCACTTAAAATAACTTGTGCGAAGCCACTAAAACTAAAACCTAGCAAACAAATGCTAACAATTAAATATTTAAATTCTCTCATAAAACAAATAATATCAATAAATTACCAAATCAGCTTTTGTGTTTTATAAAACTCATCAGCAATTACAGTAACTGTATAAATTCCCTTTGTAAAAATTCTATTTCCTAAATCAATTTGAATATTTTCTGAATACGAATCAAAACTTTTCACGAATAATAATCGGCCTGCCATATCGTGAATTTGCACAAGGATATCATTATTTTTAGTCAAATTTTCAGCCTGCACAAAAAGAATATTTTCATTTCGCCAAACTGAAACCTGCACTAATTCATTATTATCAAAATTACTAACAGAAACTATTTTGCTATAAGAAACAGTATTATCAAAATCGGTTTGTTTTAACCGATAATAAGATTTACCAGCATAAGGCGTATAATCAATAATTTCATAATGAATGATACGGCTGCTATTTCCTGCTCCAGGATAATTTGTTACCAGTTCAAACAATCTACCATCTTTTGAGCGTTCAAGGGTAAAATAATCGTTGTTGGTTTCACTTGCTGTTGCCCAATTAACCAAGACATCATCGCTTTCATATTTTGCATCAAAAGAAAGTAATTCTATTGGCAAAAGAGCATTTTTAAAACCTAATGTTATTGGGCTAAAGCTAGTAAACACAACTGAATTTTGCACCTCGCCATTATTTGTCGTCCCACTTACACTACTGCTACCCATATCTTTCCAAGTTCCACCATCGTAATGTGCGATTACCACATCAGCAATATCAGAAATTCCGTAGCGATCATCTTTCCAGTAACCAGTCACTGTGGGCAAAGAGCTCCCGTTATTTTGAGTAATATCCCAATAATCGATATCACTAACACGATCCATAGTTGCTTCAACATTCACAATATCAGAATAGGCTTCATGGAAATATTCACCGGTAAATTCATCGGTCAGGGCTGACGGAGCAGAAATTCCAATCGGAGCCCAGATGGTTTCGCCAAGTGGAAAAACAAAAGCATCGTTGCCAACTTTTTTCAGCGGACCGGCAACCCAACTGCTGTGCGAGCCGGGTTCTCCATTGGTTCCGTCCACATCTGTATGTACAGTTGCTCCATCTTCAAGCGTTAACAATTCGGTACTTGTAGTTTTTAATACGCCCGACTTGAGAATCAGTGTTCCACTGGTAGTAATGTCATTGCTCAGCGTAGTTTCCAGGCTGGCAGCAGACATATCAACACCCAACAATTTATTGGTGGAAGCCGTTGTGATTGCATTTCCTGTCACCTGATTTGCCTTCCCGACATACCAGAAATCCGCAGTCTGACTAAAGCTGCGGTTTGCCTGAGCAAACTGTTGCACGTTTCCGTTTGTCAAATTTGTACCATCATCCAGCCCTTGTGAATGGGTCATGTATAGCGTTGTTCCAGTTTCTGTTGTTATGGTATTAGTTCCAACAGCTCCGCTTGGCATGGTAATAACAAGTGGAGTAGTATTATCATCTGCCCATCCAAAATGTAAGGATGCTCCAGTTTCGATAGTTAAAGCTGTTGTCAAACCAGTAATTCCATTTATTACCCAATTGTTAGAAGCTAATTTAACAAAAGTACTGTTGTTGATATTTGTGTTAATACCAGTCATACCTGTTGTTACTCCAATATCTAATAATTGAGGATCTGCTTTAGTTCCCGAACCATTGATTTCAATATACATTCTTGTATTATCTGTTGCAGCTTCATTTGTAAAAGTAGCAGCAGAGTTAACAGTAACATTTCCTTTGAAATGTACAAAACTTTCCTCAGTTGCGACCATAGCACTAGGAGTATCATTTCCGTTACGATGTAAGTATAAACTTCCTGTAGAATTAAATTCAAAATCTCCGTTAATATAAGCTTGATGTTCAAAGTCATCAGATGAATAAGTTACTGAAAAATTAAAGTTTCCTGTGTTAACAATAAGGTCACCATTTATTCTGTAACCCAAAGCAGCCGTTTTATTGGTGATCCCACCGATATAACCTGTACCAGCGTTGTCAACCACAACATCGTTATATGCAAGGTTGATTATCTGATTATATGAACCACCGCACCATGCCCAGTCTTCTGTTCCACCATCAACATCAATGGTAAGGTAACCGAATTTATAGCCATTGGTGTTATTGGAAATTGCATTCGAAACATTTACAAGGCCTGCAACAGTAGGACTTGCCCCAATATCCCAGTCAAGAATCTTTACGGTTGATCCTGCTTCAAAATTTTCAACTCCGTCCCACATCGGATGCTCATTATCCATATTTGAGTGGTCAATGGTTAACACACCACCGTTTCTCACAATAAAAGAAGCATCAGCGGGTAAATCAACATCCCCCTGAATTACGAGTTCTCCGCCATCCATCACCTCAATTGATTTTCCGGCAGACACAAACTCTGCAGCAACAGGTGGAATATCAATTTCCGTCAGGCTTAATTTCCCCCCCGACCTGACAACAATGTCATTATATGTTTGAGATGCATTATCGTTACATGTAACGTTATGGTTTAGAATAATTCTGTCGGGAGTTGTACCTGCATTTGATGGCCCAAAATCAGAAGGCGTTGTTGTCCATGATGAACCGTCGTAATACTCCCAGTAATCAGTAGTTCCTGCAGGGTTGTCAGTAGAAAAGCTTCCATCTGCTGTACTGCGGTAATCACCAGCATTGTATGTGAATTCTGTAATATCAATAACCAGTGTTTCACTGACGGTACCACAAGCATTGGTGGCACTGATGGTTACATTGGTTGTTCCAACCGTGGTCGGGGTACCGGAAATTTCTCCGGTGCTTGTGTTGATTGACAAACCGGCCGGTAAGTTGGTTGCAGCAAAGGAAGTGGGCGATTCAGTTGCGCTAATAAAATATGAAAACGCATTTCCTGTTGTACCGTTCGATGTCAGGCTGCTGGTGATTGAAGGTGTGGTTGTGACAGTAGCCACAACTTCAGAACGATCAGATGTACAACCATTGCCATCGGTAGCATCCACCCAATAAGAAGTCGTCGTTGAGATTGAAGGTGTAGTAAACGTACCCCCTGTATGCAAACTTGAGCCTCCGGAAGACACATCATACCAATCCATTGAACCTGCACTCGCAGTTGCTGATAAATTTACAGTTCCTGAGTTACAAACAGAACCAGGCGTTGTGCTCGTAATTGTTGGCAAGGCTAATCCTGTACCGGTTGCAGCACAATTTTCGGTGCCTGTAATGCCAGCTCCGCTAACTGGAATGTTTCCATCATATGTTGTTGCAGCAACAGGTGAGAATTGAACATAAATAGTTGTATTGTATGTGCCTCCTCCATGTCCAGAGATTGTTAGTGTGCTAGTATATGTTCCTCCAGCAGTTGTGCTGTATGTATATCCTGATAAAGCTTCTATGTCAATATCATCAGTAGTAAGGTTCGTTCCTGATAAAGTAAATGAATTTGGTCCGGCAGTTGAACCGACACATACATTGCCAAATGCAGTTAAGGTACCTAAGCTAATATCTGGTCCTGCTGTTGTTGTTTCGTCACCAGATAAGTATGATGTTGTTAAATATTCTGGTCCTCCAGAACAAGCTGTGTTTTGATAAGCAAAAACAAAGAAATAATACTGTGTTGATTCTGTTAAGCCAGTAGCGGTAAAATTTGTTGAAGTTCCAGAATACACAACAGTCCCACCGCCAAGTGATTCTCCTGCTGAGTAGCTTGTTGCGTCTTGCGGATCTCCTGATAAACTAGAAGATGTACTACGAACAACTAAATAGCCGTGAGCACCAGGTGTGCCTGTTGATGCCGTGAAAGAACCATCGATGCTGTTGTATGTTGTGTTGCTATTTAATACAAGAGATGTTGGTGGGGTTGCTGGTTCGGCACATGGAGTGGCACTGGTGCCGGTAACTATATAATCGTCAATTGCCCAATTTTTACCAACGCCTGTACCACTATAATGAAATGCAATATAAACTGAACTTTCTCCATCACCATAACTTATATCAACATCACCAGAGTTTGTCCATTCTACTACCTCAGAAAGTAACGTGGGAGATAAATTAGTCCATGTTGCTACTGTAGGATCTCCACTTCCAGAATAATCTTTTGAAATTTCCATTACTATATCTGTTCCAGAATTTCTATACCATGAATAAAATTCCATACTGCAGTTTTGATATGAAGACAAATCAAATGCTTTTGAAATTAACCAATCATCAGCATCCTCGTTATAACCATAAATCCACATATAATAAGTTCCATCATGGCCATCATCTCCCGGGCTATATGTGCCTCCATCATCCGTTCTCTCCCAGTCGGCTGAACCACTATTTCCATCGTAGAATGTCCAACCTTCAGCATCTGTTTCAAAACTACCAGAATAGATGGTAATTGGTGTCACCTCCCCATCACAGCTCACACTAATCGAAGATGCTCCGCCTCCAGCGATATTTATTGTATCACTATTGTATGTATTAACAGCCAGTCCGGCTTTTAGCCTAACATAAACGGATGTAGAAGTACCGTCATAAGATGAAATGGTAATTGCAGTGCTCTGAAAACTTGAGCCCGATGTCAGTGATATTTCATAATTTGTTGGTGGAGTAATGGTTACATCGCTTCCATCAAGATCAGAACCAGTCAAATCAAAACTTTGTTCCGTTGATGGTCCGGAACCAAGCTCATAGGTAAAGCCGGACAAACTGCTTTCGGATGCAGTGAGGGATGGGCCGGAAACTGCAGTTACTGAAAAATCATCAATAAAAAGGTGTGCATCTTGATTATCACTTAATATTCGAATATAGACAGTTGATCCATTATCATTTACATCATAAGAATAGGACACATAACTTTCGTTTGCACTTGCACCTAATGTATGTGTATCAATATCAGAGTAATTTGTTCCATCTGTTGACTTCTGCAATTTAAAAACATTTGTACTAGTACCACTTTTATATGCATACTTAAAACTAACAGTTCCACATGTATTTAAACTTGGTGTTGTAATGTGTGCAGCTGATTTGTCATCATTTATTGTAATTGCAGGAGAACCCATTGTTGTATTTGCATAATCAAAGTTTCCTGCATCACTTGCAGTCCAAGCTCTTCCATTAATACTTGAAGGTATAGAATAAGAACTGCCACTTTCGGTATCAAAGTCCTCAGTCCATGGTTGCCCCCAGCTCATCCCACCAAACATTACAACAGCAATAAACAAGGCAAATGATTTTTTTATCACCTGGGGTATGAGATTCGCTAAAAAAGATAATACCATAATTCTCGTCTTTAAATGTTTTATTTAAAGGCAAGCATCTATGTAGCATTTAACATCTGTGTAGTCTAATTCCTGGGAGGTCCAGACATCTGTGTAGTTAACGCATCTATGTAGCCTGTCTTTTTGTCACAACTAAACTTTAAGAGGCTACTACCTCATATTTATGAACAAATTTAATAAAAATATCTTTAAAGTCAAAATTTTTTTATTTTATGGTGCTTTTTACTTGATATTGAATTGTAAATGATGCATTTCGGTTTCGTTGTAAATACGGATAATATACATTCCGGAAGTTATATTTTCAGTGTTAATCATTAACGGAGTTTCATCAGGATGTTCCCAGTTCAGCGTATTGATGGTTTTCCCATTTGCGTTTATAATTGCTACCTTATAATGGTCTGCATTGCTGTTTACTGAAGAAAGTTGCGCGTATTGGCTTGCAGGATTTGGATACAACATAAACACGGTATTATCACCTTGCGAATCACAGTTGATGTATTGAGGAGCATAGGCTGTAACTTTGCCATTCATATCCACTTCAGTCAGCCGGTAATAACCATCTGCAGGAGCGTTTTCCAACAACGTGTGATAATTTTGCTGGGTATTGGTGGTACCAAACGCATAATGCTTTTTCATTGTTTCCCACACACGCCCATCAGATGAGTATTGAATACAGAAATAATCGCTGTTTTCTTCTGAGGCGGTGATCCATTCAGCAAGCAAACCGTCAGGATGGCAGGATACCTTAAAATCTACCAATTCAATTGCGAGAGGCCACTGACTGTTTCGTGCGATGGCAAATTGTGAAAAGCCAGTGAGGCTGGAAACCTGTGCTGTTACCACACTCCCGTTGATGGCCTGGGTTGCATTGTCATGCGTACCCTCGAAAGTCCAGTCAGATAACGCATCTGGGCGTTTGATAACAGCGTGCTGTTCAGCCAGGGATGCTGCGTTTGTTGCCCCGGTTTCATTTAGAATGATATCGTAATCAATGGATGTAAGGCCTGCATCAGGCTCAACCTGCCAGTAACCTGCATCAAGCACACTGGTAAGTAAGGTTCCATCAATCATAATATTCAGCCCGCTGATGTTAATGGCCCCAAGGTCACTGTTTTCAAAAAATACATCAATGTAACTGAGATTATTAGCGGTTGTTATATCCAGGCTGGCAAGTTCATAAAAAGTACCATTTCCCACCGGCAAATCATACAATCCCGCTCCTGTGATATCCCGGCGTAGATTTCCATTGATATAAGATGCTGCGGAATGCCCTGATATGGCTCCGGCACCAGTGTTCTGTACATGAACTTTATTTGTTCCTGTGCTGACAATGCCGTCAGTCAATGTAAAAATTCCATCCACATTCATATCATCCAATAAAGAAAACTCCCCTGTTCCATCAAATTCAACATCATAAAGCAATGCCCCGTTGGTGGTGATTTCTGCTGTTTCCTCCGAAGCAAAAAGCATTTTCCCTCCTGTTGAAATGATGTTGGTTCCTGCAGACTGGTTCAACAAGTCACCATGAATTTCAATGGTATTGTTTGTATGATTACCATCAGAATAATCGATCCCGATGCCTGATTCAATGGTTAAATCGTGACAAAGGGCATTGTCAGAACTATCCACAACTGCGTCACCCGAAGCGTATGTTGTTGAAACCAATACGTCTGTCGTTTCATCAGGGACAATTAGGTTTTGCCAGTTTCCACAATAAAACCAATCCTGATCCTCGGCGGCTATCCATCTTCCTGGTTCAAAATCCCCTGGAACAATGTTGATATTTATTCCTGATTGCCTGTATTTAGGTGTGGCAGCATCGTAATTGCCATCATCAATATATCCATCCCACAAAGTTGTATCGTTGAACCGCATAATCCACTCCAGCTTATTGGCATCAGTCATTGGACCCGTATATTTCACTTTGGCATGATAATCCATTCCACTCACATTTGTATTAAAGCATTCTGTTCCTGGGTATAAGTCAGATTTCTTAGTGCTTTCTCCCGTACCCCAACCTGTTGCAGTCCAACCATACAGGACATAACCGGTGTATTCATCATCATCGTTAATAGGATCTGCTGAAGTGATGTCATTTTCAATCCACGAACCACCCTGCAACATCCATATTTCATCTTCAGCATTTAAGTTAAACCCAGTTCCTTCAGAACTATTTAATAACAAAATGCTCCAGTTGGTACCAAGTTCATCAACTCCTGCCACATTAACGTCAAAATCAGGCTGATCATCACCATTACCGGCATTCATAATTACAGTTACGCTTGTTCCTGCGGATAAAGTTCCCCCGGATATTCTAGTTAATCTTATGGTTCCTTCAGTTGTTCCCCATCTATCCGGATTTTCCTGCTGCCAACCATTGTCTGTAAAGTCAATAGCAGTTCCTTCAGTAATATCAACAAAAGAGACAAAAGTAAATTCTTCGCCTATGGTTGCATGATTTGTATTCACAGCAATGATGGCAAGGTCACCAGGTTCAAATGATGTCACAGTTTGAGGGATACACCAGACTTCTACACCATCAGACCATTCATTCCCAACGCGCGAGAAAATGGTAAAATAGTAGGTTATTCCATTGGTAAGACCAGTTACGGTTACTCCCGAGGAAGTTCCTTTATATACAACAAATTCGTTGCTACCAATATCCGTACCTGAACCGAACACAGTATTAGCTGTATAACTACTACCATCACCTATAGGGGTGCTGGTTACAGAGCTTCCTTCATGCCCGACAATCATAATCTCATCATAACATAATTGAGTATTTGACCAATTAATGCTGGTCTGAGCATTTTCCGTGGTTGCACTGGCAGAACTAACATCTTCTACGTCCAGATCCGTAATAGAAGTGGTAGTAACACCATTTGAATTATCGTAAGCATCATTGTAATAAGAAAAGGCTTTAAAAACATAATCCTCACCTTGTGTCAAACCAGTTACGGTAATGCTTGTACCTGCTCCTTTGTAAATTGCGTATGAATAATCAGGGCTATTACCATATTCGCTACCGGCATTTCCAAAAGCTGTATTTACAGTTAAGGCAGAAGGAGCAGCAAATCCTGATAGTACTTGAGGCGGATTTGTTCCCCTACGCACTGCGATTGCAACACCGTCCCAATCACCACTTGAAGGATTTGTCCATTCGACGGTAGCCGTTGTTTCAGTCATGCAAGTAACATCAAAATCACTGACTGCAGGTATGTTTGCTTCTGTGTTTTCTGAACCGGACAAAAGGGATGTCGTAAGGTACTGTTCATTACCACTATCGCAATTGTATTCAAATACTTTAATAAAATATTCTGTATCGCTATCGAGACCTGTCATCGTAAAACTGTTTCCATTACCGGCGTACACCACATATTCGCCTGCATTTAATTCATCCTGCCCATTATTGAAGGCAGCATCTGCTGAATAAGTTGTATTGTCTGAAGGAGTTCCTGTGATAGCAGAGGTGCTTGCCACAACGAGGCGATAATCACCATCACCATTGGTCCAGGAAATATCCATCTGGTCAGTACCCACATTGGAAAATACCAGATTGGTAGCTTCGGTTGTTGGCGCAGAGCATGGGGTAATGACTGTTATTTCGTTTGAATTGCCTGAAGTGTTGCCACAATCATTATAAGCACGAACAACGTAGTAGTAGGTTTCTCCGGCAGTAAGGCCGGTCACATTGTAAGATGTTACGTTTCCAACATCTTCGTCTTGTAGGTGGTAGGTTGTGCCACCGCCAGTTGCTTTAAATGAAATATCATCTAAGTATACCTTACCACTGGAATAGGATCGCAACTCAAGATTCAATGTATTACTCCCTGCACTTGGAGTCACAGTATATGTTACCTGAGTCCAGGTATCTGTTGCATTCAGATATGTTGTCGGTTGGATATCATCTCCAGAATGTCCCAATGAAAAATTTGACCAAATTCTAAGCTTTTCAGGATCGGAAGCCGTTTCATATCTGTACCAAAAACTTATTCCATATTGGGTTGTTCCATCAGCAGCAATAGTAATATCCTGAGCTAAAACCCGGGTATCAGTAGCAAAGCATTTCAGCATATAAGATCCCGCGTGCGGTGTTACACTACCGTCGCTTGTCACTACCTGATAATTTGTTTCAAATGTTGTCCAATAAGAATTATCCCCCGTTTCAAAACCACCATTAAGAACTAATTCAGGTCCTTCTCCACCGCTAGAATACACATCCAGGTAATACCCTGTGGCGACACTCACCAAATTCCAGTTGGCAGTAAAGCTTGTTCCTGATAGAGAACTTGCTGCTGTAGCTGTTGGAGCAGAAACGGAAGGGCATACCACTTCCCCGTCGCATGTTACGGTCTGATCAGTTGCGTCTGAACTGCTGGCCGTAATATCTTCATTGTTGTATGTTGCAATACTTAATCCTGCTTTCAGCCTTACATAAATCGTTGTTGTACTCACCGTTCCCCCTGATTGTGTAAGCGTTACTGAATTGCCAAAACCGCTGCCGGAAGTTTCTGAAATCTCATAATTTGTGGGTGCTGAAAGTGAGATATTATTTGTGAGATTGCTGCCTTCAACGGTGAAGCTTTGTTCTGCAGAGGGGCCAGAGCCTTCTTCGTAAG
>JAYENB010000046.1:9843-12179 GCA_034721855.1 Bacteroidota bacterium | reverse complement strand
ATAACTGTCTGCCCCCACGCACTGTTCCCCAACAACAAGGCAGAAACAACAAAAAAGACAAAAGCCACAAAAATAAATTTCTGCAGTTTTCGTCCATTATATTTTAAGATCATGGCCAACATTCAATATTATCTTGCAATTAATTTCGAACACTCATCATGCTATAATTACAAATGTAACAAAAAAACAGATAACTTTGTGTTAAATTATTGTTACTTTTACCATTAGTTTTCAACAATAGTTCAACAGAATTAAGTCAATAATATTCAGGATATTAAAAACACGACAATGGGCATTGTATTAAAAAACACAACATATAATGTTAATATCATGAATTTAATTACAACACCAAAACGGCATTTTTTTGACCATGTGTAACGACATTGAATCTTACATTGAATCACATAGCACTCAAGCATCTGAAGTTTTACAGGAATTGTTCCGGGAAACCCATTTGCATGCATTGCACCCACGCATGGCATCCGGGCATATCCAGGGGCAGTTTTTATCGCTTTTGAGCAGGCTAAAACAGCCACACCACATCCTGGAAATCGGAACATACACGGGTTACTCTGCCATATGTCTTGCTGAAGGCCTGAAATCCGGCGGCAAGCTTATCAGCATAGAAATAAACGATGAACTGGAAGCCATAAACAGAAAATACATTGAAAAAGCAGGTATATGTGATAAAGTCCAACTGATTACAGGCGATGCAAAAACAATCATTCCGGAATTAACAGGTGAATTCGAACTCATTTTCATTGATGGCAATAAGCAGGAATATCCTGAATATTATAAAATATGCAAAGCCAAATTAGCTTCTGGCGGGTTGTTGATAGCCGATAATGCCTTGTGGGATGGCAAAGTGACCCAAAAAACCACTGACCCGCAAACGCGTGGGATACAGAAATTCAACAAGATGGTGCAGGAAGACCCCGGCATGAGAAATTTCATTTTGCCTGTCCGTGACGGGTTAATGATTGCTGAGAAAGTTCAGGCATGAAAACACGATGGCACGATGGCACGATTGCACGATGGCGATGGGGAGAGTTGGCGATGGGGAGATAGTGAGATTGAGAGACGGAGTGAGAGAGAGATTGTGAGAGATAATGGACACGAATAAGCCGTCTGCGACGGCTTTTATGTTTTGACACGGATTTCACGAATTGGCACGGATTATTTGCTGTCTGCGACAGGGGTTGTTTTTTGTCCACAGATTGCATGGATGGTAATAGCGAGATGCCACGATAGAATAAAAACACATAAAAAAGAACAAAAGGTTTATCACTTTATACCGATATGTGTTCAATCCCGTCTATCGTGCATTCGTGCCATCGTGCTTTCATGTTATTGTGACTTTGCGCCTCTGCGTCTTAGCGATGATCCCCTTAAGCAATTAAATTATAAATCGGACACCAAAAGCAAAGGCATTCAAATCATTGCCTTCGGGGCCTTTATTATTTTCAAACAACGTATTGAGATCATAATTCATGAAAAGGTTAAAATCTTTGACACCAATCATGGCTTTGACACCATAACGGAAACTGTTGAGGTAAAAATTGTCGTAATTTTTGTCTTTACGTTTTTGTCCGCTTTCATCCCATACATTTTTGGTATGTGAGCCTAATCTGTATCCTGCATAAGCTCCTGCACCAATACGCAACAAACGTTTGTTTATGCCACTTTTTTCGGGCCCGATATGAAAGACCGGCATCACATCCATGTTCAGGTAATTGACAGTCAATTTTGAACGTATGGCATGGTTGCTTCCGTCATTGTACATGGGATTTTCGCTATATACAATTTTCCCATCCACAACACCTTTGTAGGTATCCACGGCCTTGTTTTGCAATTTGAAATTATACGTCAGAAAATCCGCACTGACATCTACACTGAACCAACTTGCAGCAAAAGCCCGAAACCCTGTTCCAATGGAAAAACTCCAGGAACCGAATGGTTTTACAGAATATAATTCATCACCCGCGGGGAAAGCCTCATTTTCAAGGTAATTGTTCATGCCTGTTTCACATACCATAAAGTTGTAAAAGCTTTTATCCGATTCATCTTTTTCAAATTCAAATTCTATTTCCGAATCACCAGTTTTCGTTTTACTATCTTTAACTGTTATGGTTTTAATCACATCCCCTTTTTTATTTTTGATAATGACAGACTTTGTCTTTCCATTGTCTTCAATCCTGATGTCTTCCATGGACTCATCCACTTCTTTCATGGCTTCCTTAACAATGTCCATAATGCTATCCATGTCTGGCATGTTATCTAACTCCTCGAGTTCGTTCAGGTTAACTGTAGTAATGGTATCGCCATCAATAACAACA
>JAYENB010000046.1:0-9743 GCA_034721855.1 Bacteroidota bacterium | reverse complement strand
TTTTTTTGTTTCAATTTCACAGGTGTAACGGGTAAGGGTGTTGTTTAGTTACAGATGTTTATTGTTAACAGCTTGTTGAATGTTTTAAGTCCTGTTTTTCTGGACTTTACAGACTTTATTTTATTGTAAAATTCTCAAAAATCATCATGTTATGGCTGAAAAAACACACGACAAACAACTTATTTAATACAGGGATCAAATTTCCACGCCCCGGGTTTATATTTTAACCATAAATAGTGTGTGTCAATAGAGTCAGTGTTTAGTTCATAATGTTCAAGATCAAAGCCTGTCCCGCATTTAATCGGGAGCGTGTGAAAATTTAAACCGCAGAATACTAATGTATTCGAGGATTTAAAATTTGAGCAACAACGAAGATATTGGACATTATGGACAAACACTAAATAACCCGCATTAGGAAAGATTAGGGGCAAAAAATTATTAATTCTGCCAAAAGCTTGTTATTTTTACAGAACACTATTAATAGAAGGCCCATTTAATTAATGATGAAAAGATGTATCATAATATCCATTGCTGTCAGCGTCATGTTGTTTTTAACACATCATGGATGCGCCCAGGATATTCATTTCAGCCAGTACATGTTTTCACCAATGAATCTAAATCCTGCAGAAACAGGCAATTTTGATGGCGATTACCGTTTTGTTGTCAATCACAAAAGGCAATGGATGAGTTTTGCCGATGCCTACAATACCTTTTCAGGCTCTGTTGACCGTCATTTTTTAAAAGAAAAAAAATTACGTCCCGGCTTAGGCATGCTGTTCAATAATGACATTGCCGGTGATGGAGATTTTGGCACCTTACAGGTGGGTATTCCTGTATCATTGCTGTATGCAATGGAAAACACAAGCTTGTATGTTGGCGGAATGGCTTCCTGGGTGCAACACAGTTTTAATTACAGCGCCTTTTATTTTGGCAGTCAATACACGGGCCATCAATTTGACCCAAGCCTGCCTACGGGAGAAACCATTGATGCAGATCGGTTTTCCTATTATGATTTTTCGGCCGGTGCCGGTGGTAATTATCAATACAGCGACAGCCTCAGATTCAACGCCGGGATATCAGTACAACATATAACACAACCCGTAAAATCATTCTATCAAAATGAGGAAATGCAATTGAATATGCGCTGGCAGGCGTATGTGCAGGCGAGTATAATCATAGATAAAAACATATCCCTGCAGCCTTCGGTATTGTTTATGACTCAGGGTAAATACAAAGAATACAATGTTGGCAGCAACATACAATTTGACATCAATCCCCTTGGCTTACGGTCTGTTTTTGCCGGAGTGCATGTGCGTGCCAGGGATGCCGGCATACTTATTTTTGGCCTGGACTACAACAAAATCCGTTTTAACCTGTCTTATGATATTAACCTGTCTGGGCTGACAACCATCAGTAAAGGACGTGGCGGCGTTGAATTGTCTGTGATATACATATTTCAAAAACTTAACCTGCTTACAAATCCCCCCGTAAAAAAATGCCCCGAATTTATCTAAACATAGCCTGCATCATAATCTTTATGTTTTCCATGCTTCCGGCCAATTACGGGCAGGATTTAAACAGCCTGGTCAAATCAGGAGACTTGGCTGCCGAAAACGGCAATTATTACGGCGCAGCACATTTTTACAAGCAGGCCTTGCGTAAAGCGGGCAATGTGCCGGAATTACACTACAAAATGGCTGAAGTATGCCGTAAGGATAAAGATTATTCACAAGCGGCCAGGCATTATGAAAAACTCGTACCCCATTTTAATGATAAGTACCCCTTGGCAGAATATTATCTTGGTAAAATGCAGAAATCCTGTGAACTGTTTCTTGAAGCACAATACCATTTTAGAAATTATTGGGAAAGGAATAACGAGAAAGACCTGCTGACAGTGAAAAAAGCAAAACGGGAAATCATTGCATGTGAAATGGCACAGCGCATGCTATTCAGGCCGGTAAATGTAGAGGTAGAACATAAGGATACCAGCATCAACAGCATTTATGCCGAGTTATGTGCCGATGGTTATCATAAAGAAATTACGTATTATACGGCTGTATTGCCTGAAGATTCGACCCTGGAAAATTTCGATGCAAACATATACATGGCAAAACAGCAAAAACAAACGGTATTACTGGACAGTCAGATAAACAAATCCGGAAAACTGGCTGCCAACCCATTCTGGGACAGCATTTCCAATGTGTTGTATTTTACGCTTTCGGGGAATGATCATCCGGCTCAGATTTACAGGTCACAAAAAACACAAAACGGGTGGAAAAAAGCGATCAAACTGCCATCTGTGATCAACAAAGAGAATTATGCCAGCACACAACCTGTAACCGTACATTTTGACAGCGTATCATATATATTGTATGCATCAAACAAACCTGGTGGCATGGGTGGGTATGACATGTATTACAATCGCATAGAAAATGACACTTCTTACAGCCGGCCCTACAACATTGGCAGAAGGGTACCTGATGATTCTGATTTTGCTTTTCTGGTGGACACAACATCCATTTTTAATTCCCCTGCCAATGAGCTAACACCCTTTTATGATAAGGCAGACAGCATGCTGTATTTTTCCAGTGACTGGTATTACGGGATGGGAGAATACGATATTTTTAAAATGAAATATCATTTTGCCCTGCCTGACACAACGACCATAGAAAACATGGGATATCCCATCAACACAGCACAAAATGATTTGTATTTCAGAATGGACAAATCACACAGGGCAGTTTATATCACATCCAACAGGGAAGGCTCCCTTGCTTATAAACACCAAAGCTGCTGCAACGACATTTATTCATACATGCTCCCCGAAAAGGAACCGGAAAAAACACCGGAAGAAATCCGGCAGGAAGAAATCATTACCATGACACGCATGGCCGAAGAAATCATACCGCTTACGTTATTCTTTCACAATGACAGGCCAGATCCGGGAAGCCGGGACACAACCACCGAGGTATCGTATGATTCTTGTTTTTACCGCTACATGGACAGGCAACATGAATACCGCGAAAAATTTGCTGCCGGACTGGAAGGACAAGCAGAAATGCAAGCCCTTGACAGCATTGATAATTTCTTTGAAGAGCAGGTTAACAAACAGTTTCAGGAATTGCGAAAATTTTTCATGTTGCTCGAAGAACTTCTTACTGAAGAGCAACAGGTTATTCTGACCATAAAAGGTTATACAAGCCCCTTACATACGCCGGAATACAATCTTAAACTGGCCAAAAGGCGCATCAGTAGTTTTATTAATTACATTAACAATTACAGAAATGGTAAATTTTCTCCCTTTATTGAAAACGGTAAATTAAGCATTGTAACTTTGCCTTACGGAGAAACCAAAGTAAGAAAAGGCATTAGCGATGACCCGGATGACAGGCGTAATTCGGTATATAATCCCTTAGCTGCGCAAGAAAGAAAAATAAAAATTCTGGCAGTAAAAATCACACAACATAATGATAATGATTAAGATTAGGTAACCGTTCACAGAATACTGAAAGACAAATGACAAAAAGATAAAGGCAAAAGTCAAAAATAAGGATTTAGGAGTTAGGTGTTAGGATTTAGGAAAAGTTTCCCTCCTAAAACCTAAAACCTAACACCTAGCCCCTCACACCTTATATTAATTTCAAACTGTGAACGCTTACAAAATTAAATTATATGTAACCCTTAATTTTAGATTATGAAAGAAAAAACATTGTGTATAATTAAGCCTCTTGCTGTACAAAACGGTCATATTGCATCCATCACCAAAGACATTGATAATTCTGGTTTTAGAATGTGTGCATTGCACATGTTGCAAATGACCACCAACGATGCCATGCATTTTTATAAAGTACATGCCGGCAAAGAATTTTATGATTCGCTTGTTGCATTTATGGCTTCGGGACCTGTCGTTGTTATGGTATTGGAAAAAGAAAACGCAGTGGCTGATTTTAGAAAACTCATTGGGAACACTGACCCTCAAAATGCTGATAAAGGCACCATCCGTGCAAAATACGCCAACGACATCAGCCATAATGCCGTTCATGGCTCAGATTCGATCGAAAATGCCACCAAAGAAATTCATTTTTTCTTCAGTGACAGAGAATTGTTTTGAACATCATTTATCAGGTTTTTTTTAACAAACATTCATCAAGCATTTTAGCCTGTTAATCAAAACTAAGTTACTTATTAAGGATTCACTAAGAACTTTATTTGTAATCAGTCTAAATTAAATGTACTTTTACATTGAAAATAAATTATTAATGAATAAACCTAAATTTATATAATTATGAAAACACAGGAATTTAATAACAAACTCATAGATATCAAAGACAACCTGAAGTATTTTGCTTTTAGCCTGGTTTCAGACAATGAAAAAGCAGAGGATCTTGTACAGGAAACATTTTACAAGGCTATATCCAATCAGGATAAATACATTGATAATACCAATTTCAAAGCCTGGGTGTTTACCATTTTGAAAAACACGTTTATCAATAATTACAATAAGGCAGCCCGACATAAAACTACCTTTGATAACACCGACGATGATTACCTGATAAACAGCAGCAGTTTAGCACAGTCTGTTTCTCCCGAATCCACTTACAGCGCCGGAGAAATACACAAGGCTATTGATACATTAGATGATGCATACAAAATTCCATTTATGAGGTTCAGTCATGGATACAAATACCAGGAAATTGCTGAAGAGCTGGATTTACCCATCGGAACGGTAAAAAGCAGAATATTTTTTGCCAGAAAAAAATTAATGGGACAACTGAAAGATTTCAGATAAAAACGGGGGGCTTCATAATAAGGAGTTAGGGGTTAGGTTTTAGGAGGGAAACTTTTCCTAACACCTAACCCCTTATTTTTGTTTTTGAACTACCGTCATCCGTCGGTACAGGTTTTGATGTTAATTTGGTATTACATCAGATGAATGATATCTTTCCATTTTGAAAACATCTTTGTTGGTATGTTTTTTTCGGATACAGGCGGTTCTGTTTTTTGGGGATTAAACCAGATTTGATCAATCCCTGCATTTGCCGCTCCCATAATGTCGATCAAAAAATCATCGCCGATAACCACAGCGTTTTTGGTGGTTGCATTGCTAAGTTTTAGGGCTTTTTCAAAGTAGGCAGCCTCAGGTTTCTGAACGCCCAATTCTTCAGAAGTATACACATGAGTGAAATATTTGTCCAATCCGGAATTTTTAAGTTTTTCATACTGGACTTTTTTAAACCCATTGGTAATGAGGTGCAGTGTATATTGTTTTTTCAGGTATATGAGGCCAAATTTCACATGTAGAAACAATTTAGTTTTTGTCGGGCTTAATGTGAGGTATTCATCTGAAAGTTTTTGGGCAAGATGCTCATCATCAAGGCCGCCCTCCTGGATTGTCAATAAAAAGCGTTTCCAAGTAAGCTCATCTCTGTCTATAGCGTTTTCACGGTATAATTGCCATAAAGCTGAATTATATTCAAGATAGTGTGTATAAAACTGATCAAACCCCTGAAAAGCTTCAAACAATTGAAATCTATGATACATCTCCATTAAAATTTCACGGCAGTTTTTCTCAAAATCCCATAAGGTTCGATCAAAATCAATAAAAACATGTGTATAGCGGCTGTCCTTTCTAATGACTGGTTTCATATAAAATTGCTTTGATATTGAAACATAAAAAAAGCATAATCATGCTCACAAAAATGCAATTTTCTTTCTAATTCCAACAACAAAACACCAAAAACATTTAAAAATCACTAGCTTTTCAAACTCTGCGTGCATAAACTATACAGCCACCATCTGTTCTAACGCAAAATTCACGAGTTTTTTGTCAGCTAAATAAGTTGCATTTAATTCAATTATAAAAGCAGCATATAACAACTTGGGAGACAAACTCTATCAGTGCATGGAAAATCATTTTTTATCAAAACAAGTTAAGGTTCCTGAAAAAATTGTACTTTTACACAATAACAAACGAAAAGACCTATGGCAAGTGTTAGAGAAACAAAAAAAGACATCAACTATTTGATCTATGAGGTGCTGGCTGACTGTATGATTCACAAACATGTCAATCATGATGATTCAAAAGCATCAGATAAAATCATGGAAAACATGATAGCAAAGCGTGAAGATTTGATTTCACGTGTAAACAAAGCCAAAAACCTGGACGATAAAAAAGATAAGAAAAAAGCATTCAGGGACATTGAAGATGACCTTATAACAAGCGTTGATAAATCTTTCAGAGACATAAGTGCCCTGGCTGAAAAATCTGGCAACAAAGCGTGAAAGAAGTACACATCCCGGACATAGGCATCGTCAGATTGAACAAACATGGCAAAGCCAGAAAACATTTTAACATCCGCGTATCACAGGATGGCAGTGTGGAAGTGAGTATTCCGCCGGGAGAATCCTACAGGAATGCCCGCACCATGATCATTTCCATCAAAGATAAAATACTGAGATCCAAGCAAAAAATCAAAAAACAAAAAGCAAAAATAACCGATAAACGTACTGTTTTCCATCTTGAAACCACTTTTTATACCCGTGGTTACCGTGTAAAAATCATCAGGAAAAAATCGTCCATGGCATCTTATTATTTACATCCACACCATGACAAATTACTCATCGTTGAAGTGCCTTCTCAAGTGAAAATAGAAAACAAAGAAATTCAGGCTTTTATTCGCAAAGCCATCGAACATCTGTGGCGTTATGAGGCAAAAACCTATATTCCCGGGCGGGTACATGCCCTGGCAACTCAACACGATTTACACTATTCAGGCGTTGGTATAACAGGAGCACACACACGCTGGGGGTCCTGTTCTTCCACAAACAAACTCAATTTCAGCCTTCACCTCATGATGCTCCCGGACAAGTTGATAGATTATGTTATTTTGCATGAACTTGCCCACACGGTACACAAAAATCACAGCAAGGATTTTTATGGCCTGTTGGAAACATTATCCGGCGGTAAACACCAGGAAAACAAGCAAAAATTAAAATCTTATCATATCGGCATGTATTGATAAAAATTTTGTGTCCAGCGTAAACCAATGACATCCCTGTAGGCGCTTAACTTTACCACCCCCGCACATAACTTATGTGCGGGGGTGTTTGAGTTTACTGAAAGCTTGATATACTTGTTTTTTAGAACTTTTAATAGTGCCTAAAATCCCAAGTTCAAAACCCAAACCTGTACCGACGGATGACGGTAGCTCAAAATAAATCCAAATTTTAAATCTCAAAATTCCAAACTGTATTTAGCCGATAATCTGTGTTTTTTATCATTTTTCATCCATCTTCGCCGGACAAGTTTTGATATTCTATATTTAAAATTTATTAAAGTTAGATTTTAGTTCTAAAAATAAAAAATGGGTATCACATAATTTTCCTGCTATATCAGGAATTCTGAGATTATTTGCTTCATCTCATACCAAAAAAAAAGCCCCGCGGGGCTTTTTTGATGAGTGGATATATATGTTGGATTGGATGATTACATCATACCGGGCATGCCGCCGCCCATTCCGGGAGCACCAGCACCAGCACCAGCAGGAGGACTGTCATTCTCCTCTTCAATATCTGCAATAACACATTCGGTGGTGAGCAACATCCCTGCAATAGAAGCAGCATTTTCAAGCGCAATGCGAGCTACTTTGGTTGGATCAATCACACCTGTTTTTAGCAGATTTTCATAAGTTTCTTTGCGTGCATTGTAACCAAAATCATCTTTGCCTTCTTTCACTTTTTGAGCCACAACAGCCCCATCTACACCTGCATTGTTAGCAATAATACGCAATGGTTCTTCGAGTGCCCTGCGGATAATTTTAATACCGGTTTCCTGGTCTTTATTCTCATGTTTCAGTTTGTCAAGGGCTTCAAGTGAACGGATATAAGCGACACTTCCACCAGGGATAATCCCCTCTTCAACCGCCGCACGTGTTGCACTCAACGCATCTTCCATGCGGTCTTTTCTTTCTTTCATTTCCACTTCTGAAGCGGCACCTACATACACTACTGCCACTCCGCCCGCAAGTTTGGCAAGTCTTTCCTGGAGTTTTTCTTTATCATAATCCGATGTGGAAGCTTCAATCTGTTTTTTGATTTGAGAAACACGTGAGGCAATGGCTTCTTTATCACCCTCACCATTGACAATGGTTGTGTTTTCTTTGTCCATGGTCACTTTTTCAGCGCGACCGAGCATATCCACGGTAGCTGCATCCAGTTTCATGCCTTTGTCTTCAGAGATGACAGTACCACCTGATAACACGGCAATGTCTTCAAGCATTTCTTTGCGGCGGTCACCAAAACCAGGTGCTTTTACAGCGGCTACTTTGATGGTTCCGCGTAAACGGTTAACAACCAATGTTGCCAGTGCTTCACCTTCCACATCTTCGGCAATAATCATCAGCGGCTTGCCATCCTGTGCTGTTGGCTCAAGTATCGGCATCAAATCTTTCATTGATGATATTTTCTTGTCTGTCAGCAAAATGTAAGGGTTTTCAAGCACCGCTTCCATTTTGTCACTGTCGGTAATAAAATACGGTGAAATATAGCCGCGGTCAAACTGCATACCTTCAACCAGATCAACATGAGTGGTAGTACCTTTGGCTTCTTCAACAGTGATGACGCCTTCTTTTTTCACTTTTTGCATAGCCTCAGATATCAGTTTCCCAATTTCATGATCGTTATTGGCAGAAACCGAAGCTACTTGTTCAATTTTTTCGTTGTCATCGCCAACATCCTGTGATTGTTCTTTGAGGTGTTTAACAATTGCTTCAACTGCATTATCAATGCCTCGTTTAAGTTCCATCGGGTTGGCTCCCGCGGTCACATTTTTCAGCCCTTCCTGCACAATAGACTGGGCAAGGACTGTTCCAGTGGTTGTACCATCACCGGCATCATCGTTGGTTTTGGATGCCACTTCTTTCAACATCTGCGCACCCATATTCAGATACGGGTCTTCCAGTTCAATTTCCTTAGCTACAGTGACACCGTCTTTTGTGATTTGCGGAGCACCAAATTTTTTGTCAAGTACCACATTTCGCCCCCTGGGGCCAAGCGTTACCTTCACAGCATCAGCAAGCGTATCAACGCCTTTTTTCAGTTGATCTCTTGCATCAATGTTAAATTTCATTTCTTTTGCCATAATTCTTTATTCTTTAAAGTTTCCGTATTGATTAGCTAAAATTATTTTTTCTTCACTGCACTCCCCTTTACGAATATTATGCCATGAATGATTTTGTCCAAACATCGGTCAAAATAACATATTTTATCCATCTTATATGGCAGACATAACTGTCAAAATGACAAATTGACATAAACGGCTGTAAAAAACCTTGGCTAAGCTTGGCTTTCGCTAAAACCCATGCACGACTATCAAGGCTGGAACTAGTAGTCGTTCTTTAATTAATATATTAATAAACGTTTAAATAAATCCTAAATTCTAATTCCTAATTCCTAAATACTAAACAAACAGAACTTATAAAATTTTTTGGATCAATAATAACTAAATCAGAGTAGGTTGTAGAGAATAGCATAGTTTTGAACTTTAATAATTGAGCCCAGTCTAAAAAGGCATTGCTTTGCCACTAAGACACAAAGTATCACAAAGATTAAAGCATTGTAATTCTGTCCTTTGTGGGTCTTGGTGTCTTAGTGACTTTGTGGCATTTTTCATTTTTTTGACTTTTTAGACCGTGCTCATAATTTGTGTTAACGTCATTCGTCGGGACAGGTTTGATATTGTTTAG
>JAYENB010000045.1:0-4924 GCA_034721855.1 Bacteroidota bacterium | reverse complement strand
ACGTATATAATTCATTGCAGATTGCCCAGAGATACACATCTTCGGTATTTTGCCCGTATGTGTTGTAAATGTTATTGAGTGTTGGCACTGCATTGGAGCATGGTGCACAGTAAGGCCTGAAAAAAGCACCGTAAGAAATCTTAGTAACTAATCAGTATCAGCAAAAGTAGCTCCTCACCGCAAAGACGCAGAGCCGCAAAGGTTAAAATTTGTAAATAGAACTGTTAACCCCGTTGAAAAATTTCTACGGGGTTAACAACGGTTAATAAATGTTAATAATGGTTAAAATCGGTTACTATTTTAAGAAATATACATATCGCGCACCGTATTTAACCTAAAATAATTAAACCATATAAGAAATTATAAGAAAAAACTTATATGACCTTATAATCCTTGAGCCCAGTCTAAAAAGGCATTGCTTTGCCACTAAGACACGAAGACACAAAGTATCACAAAGATTAAAGCATTGTAATTCTGTCCTTTGTGGATCTTGGTGTCTTAGTGACTTTGTGGCATTTTTCATTTTTTTGATTTTTTAGACCGTGCTCATCCTTATATGGTTCAAAAACAACCATTCTTAACTGTCTATGTGACCAAATTATTCAATTTCTTAGTAACCTTGCCCGGCGACAGACGGGTCTCCGTCTTTGCGGTGAAAATCATATGCGTCTGTATAGTTAATGTTTTTATTCTATCACTGAGTAGTTACAAATCTTACAGTGCTTCAATGTATTAATGAGAAGTTATATTTTACAGTACACTATATGCAACAGCAAGGCCAACAGTCACTACCGATGACATTGTCATCAATTTAATAAGGATGTTGAGACTGGGACCTGAGGTGTCTTTAAAGGGGTCCCCAACGGTATCTCCTGTAATCGCGGCATTATGACTTTCAGAACCTTTGCCACCGTGATGTCCTTCCTCAATGTATTTTTTGGCATTGTCCCATGCTCCGCCTGAATTGGCCATAAAGATAGCCATGGCAAAACCTGAGGTGATGGTTCCGATTAAGAGCCCGACAACACCACCAACGCCAAATATCAATCCTACAATTACAGGAATGAAAATAGCGGTAAGCGAAGGTAACATCATTTCCCGTTGGGCAGCTTTGGTTGAAATGGCAACGCAACGTTCGTAATCAGGTGTGCCTGTACCTTCCTTAATACCAGGAATTTCTTTAAACTGGCGACGCACTTCATCCACCATTTTCTGGGCAGCTCTGCCAACAGAATTCATTGTCATACCACTGAAAAGGAAGACACCTAGGACACCGATAAAAATACCGGCTAATACGACGGGGTTCATTAAATGAATCTCAAAATGGTAGATATAATCAATAAAGGTAGCGAATTGGGCTTCTACATCACCAAATTTGCCGTGAATGATGAATTCAGGTGTATCAAGTATTTTAACAAACATCATCTTCACTTCTTCCATATACGAAGCCAGCAATGCCAGCGCTGTGAGGGCAGCACTTCCAATAGCAAAACCTTTACCGGTAGCAGCGGTAGTGTTTCCAAGAGCATCAAGCGCATCGGTACGTTCTCTGACTTTGGGATCAAGCTTACTCATTTCAGCGTTCCCACCTGCATTGTCAGCAATGGGGCCATAAGCATCTGTAGCCAGAGTTATTCCAAGGGTTGATAACATTCCAACGGCAGCAATACCGATACCGTACAGTCCGTAATTCAGGCTTTCGGCAGCAAAACTAAAGTTTGAAGAAAACAGAAATGACAGCATAATTGCAACCACAATGATTGCCAGGGGTATAGCTGTGGATATCAGCCCTGTGCCAACCCCACTGATAATAACTGTTGCATGACCTGTTTCTGCGGATTTAGCAATTCTCTTAGTTGGTTTGTAAGCGGATGCGGTAAAATATTCAGTGGATCGGCCGATACCAATACCTGCAAGAAGGCCCACAACAATGCTTCCCCATACACCCCAGATGTTAATGGCTTCGCAATTGTGAAAATTCAGGGCATACAAAATGAACCATGATACAATCAATATCAGGAATGCACTCAAATTGACACCAAGTCCAAGAGATTTAAGCAGGTTTTTCTGTGATGCTCCTTCTCTTGTTCTGACGGCAAAAATACCAATGATAGAAAGGATAGTACCTGCGGCAGCGATTAACATGGGAGCCAACACAGCGTTCATCTGCATGTTGGGAACACCCATAAATGCCGCTGCACCAAGCAGTGCTGTAGCAAGTATGGATCCTGCGAATGATTCAAACAAATCGGCGCCCATGCCTGCCACGTCACCGACATTATCACCCACATTATCAGCAATGGTAGCAGGATTACGGGGGTCATCTTCAGGAATACCGGCTTCGATTTTACCGACAAGGTCGGCACCAACATCAGCAGCTTTTGTATAAATACCACCACCGACACGTGCAAACAGGGCCTGTGTAGAAGCACCCATTCCGAATGTCAGCATGGTAGCTGTAATTGTGAGGAGCTTAAAGCCAGCATCTGCTTCGGGCACAGCTAAATTTAATACGATAAACCAGAGTGACACATCAATCAACACAAGGCCAACAACGACAAGCCCCATCACCGCACCACTTCTGAAAGCCAGTTTCAGCGATTTGTCAAGTGAAGTTCTTGCAGCGTGGGCTGTTCGCGCAGAAGCAAAGGTTGCAGTTTTCATACCAAAATACCCTGCCAGGGCAGAAAAACTACCACCAGTCAAAAATGCAAATGGTACCCATTCATTTTGAACGCCCAAGCCATAAGCTAAAATTGAAAAAATTACCGTGATGATAAGAAATACCAGGAAAACAATTTTATACTGTTGTTTCAAATAAGAATTAGCCCCTTTTCGTACATGGGCGGCAATCCTTTTCATAGTATCAGTTCCTTCATCATTTTTAAGCATTTTTTTATAAAAGAAAAATGCAAAACTCAGTGCTAAAACCGAACTTACTGGCACAAACCAAAATAACAATGGTAATTCTGACATACTTTAGTTCCTCCTTTTTTTAAATTATGTTTCGTTTTATTTTACTTTCAATTTTGAAGCGGCAAAAATATTTGTTAATAAACATAAAAACAAGAAAAAAGGCAAAATTTTTTTTATTTCTTTGATTTTCACAAGCGTAGTTTATATTTGTAAACTGCAAGGTTTTTTCTGTTATTTTTTCCGCTACCTAATCAACCCCCATAGCCTTTGTATTTACTTAATGCTGCTTAGCTGGTTGGCTGAGCGTAGTTCTTTAGCTTTACGGATTAATGACAGCCGTTCATCGTGATTTATGATATTTAATCTACCTCGAAACTCAGTGCCAAGGTAAATATGCTAGCCTTAAACGCAATGTTCCGTTTGTAATAGGCATAATTTAGTGAGATTTCCTTTAGTCCAATTTTGGAAACACGAATTGATGTCAGAACGTCGGTGTATTTTATCCCAAAGCCAATCTGATTAGTGTCTGTCCATAATGTCCGATTTCTGCGTTACGCTCATATTTAAAACAGTCATCCCGATAGCAATCGGGATGACTGGTTGCCATTGCGAGCGTAACGCAGTTATTGACGTTTTCTTATAGCCACTAATTAGCCTTATGCCTGGGAAAGTCAGCATCCACAAGAATAAGATTTTCATCTGCCCAAGACTCAAACGCTTCTGTATCAATTACCTCGTGCTGTAACTTAATGCATGGAGCACACCAATCCGAACCGTGAAAAAATATCATGATGTTGGTGTTGGATTCCATGGCTTTCGATTTGGCTTTATTAATGTCAAGATACCAGGTTTGAGCTACGCTGATTACAGTGAAGGAAAATACAGCAATTAATGTGAATGCAACTCTTTTCATAATTTTCTGTCAAATTAGTGTTTTACAAAATGTCCATAGGCTTTGTTACCACCCTCATCACTTATACGGATCAAATAAGTGCCATCAACTAAAAAACTCACATTCAAGTTTGTCACTTTGTTGGCTGTTATCTGGATGGATTTATTTATGACCATGCTGCCAAGCGTATTGTAAACAATAACCTGAATATTTCCGGGAGTCAGGTTATCCATATTGAGTCGAATGTTTTTGTGTGCTGGGTTTGGAAATAAGCCCAGCTTACTTGGCTTATCTGTTAGGCAAATGGATGTGTTTGGTGACCAATCGATGGATAGTGAATTGAAACTGGGAGCATCTGCCGGTGTTATACTTTCTGCGGTATTGCCTTTGGTGAAACTGTACTCAGCGTAATTGCCTGCCTGGTTTTTATCTGTCAGCTCAAAGCAAACTTTATATGTGCCATCAGATGTAATGTTACCGCTAACATCTGTGCCATCCCAGGAACAAATGCGTGTAGCATGTTGTGTGAGTGTGGCACCGGTAATGGCATCGGTTGTGTTGTACGTGTCGCCACTGGCTGAAGTGGAAGTTTGCCATGCTAACAAGTACTGAATTTGCACATTAGCGTAAGCCATAAGTGTTTTAACAAAGTTGCCGCTGTCATCTTCTACCCATACTGCAACGATATGCCTGGGGGCATATTGACCTCCGGCATTGCTTGTGGTAACATTCACAGTTAGTTCACCCTGGGTTTGTGCCTGTAAGGCCATGCTCAGAAAAATGGCCGCAAATGAAATTAGAATTTTTTTCATGTTTTTTTTGTTTTATTTTAGTGTTAGACATTCATGGACTGTATTTGGTTGCATGCAATTACCCAAAAAATCATTTTCTTATTCCCTGCAAATATTATCTAGCCATAACCTTGCCTTCGTTTCGAGCTTTAGAAATGGTGAAAATTAGAAGAAGCTAAGGGACTTAGACAAAATGTATTTTGCAGCCTGACGGAGGCCGGTATCCTTGCATGTGGCAGGGTGTGCTGTTTGCCCGCACAACAGATTGACCGGCGGAAAATCCTGTGTGAGCGGATTGCAAACAGCCGACGTGCCACATGGAAGA
>JAYENB010000044.1:0-4928 GCA_034721855.1 Bacteroidota bacterium | reverse complement strand
TAAAATTAAAGTTCCTGATGATTTGTTAGTTGTTAAATTATAAAATGTTTCGTTAGAAGAATTGCTAAAAGATTGGTCAGATGTGCCGTTGAAAGTAACAGTTCCCTGCTGTTCATTAAAAGTTCCACTATTATTCCAACTCCCTTTTACATCAATAGTATAGTTATTTGTTACATCGCAATCAAAAGTGCCGCTGTTTATTGTTAAATTACCGTCAATTATTGTATTAGCCTTTAAATATTTGATGCCTCCACCTGAGATGGTTAAATTATAATATGTTGATGAAGAAGGATTCATAATATCCTGGTCGGTTGAAGAAATATATTCAATAGTATTACCTGAAGCAGATGCATTAAGAGTTCCTGCTGTTGAATTTAGTAAAGCATTTCCTATTTTTAATGTTGAGTTAGCAGCATTTGTCCAGGTTGATGTGGCATCAGCTCCTAAAATATCAGTATTAACTGTAATAGTTCCATTATTAGTAACAGTAACTCCACTTGCAATATTGATATCTTCAGTAATTGTTAAATTAGCAGAAGACAAAACAGAAACATTTCCGTTAATAACAAGGTCTTTTGAGCTTGGGTCGTTTATATCAATATAACCTGTTCCATCAATAGTTGTTCCTCCACCTGAAAGATATAAATCCCTGCTTCCCATAACTGTCCCGTTTACAACAAGATTTCCGAGTACTGTGAAATTATTTGCATTGCTTAAATTTAAAACAGCACCGCTTTCAACAGTTAAATCTGTTATTGTTAAATTATTTATATCAATTGTAATTGTTGTTCCGCTACATATAACTGCATTATCAGTTGTTGAGGATTTACCTGGATAATCATCACCTGCACCGGCACCACCACAACTTGCAGTACTCCACTTGTCATTTGGCGGGGTTCCCCAATCTCCTGTTGATAACGAGTAATAGGTAGTTTGAGCATTTAAATTTACAGCAAAAATTATACATAAAAAAATCAGTATTAGTTTATATGATATGGAAGCTTTGGGACGTTTATCTCTTATGGGAGTATGTCTAAACCGCCTTGTAGCAAGGGATAGCGTGAGAATGGTACCGGAATTTATTTTAAGATTACCAAAAAATACAATTTTTTTCATAATCAACAGGAACAACCATATATTGATATTGAATTTTGCCATGCTAATACACGCCTTTACTTTACTTAATCTGCTAAATATCATACTTTGTTTTACTCAAAACAAATTTAATTGATTAACAGAAAGAAATTCATGATGAACAATAGATATAAATTGACTAATTTATTTTATCCTGTGATTGGTTACTTCAAGCCAAGATTTTGGCATATTGTTCGATATGTTGAGTTTTTATTAATGGACATTATAATACCGATAATCAATATATTGGAATCATCAATAATCATCAATAATAATATTACATGTTAGAACGCAACTTGGTATTAGACGCTTTGGTAAAAACTTTCACCAACATGTTGTTTAATTTTAAGCACCAAAAACAAAACCTGTCCCTGCCCGTCCGGCAGGCGAGCGGCGTAAGTTTATCCGGCGTAATATAACAGAGACAGGCAGTGAAAACGGATAAGTTTTGAAATTTATTAAACCGATTCTGCACTAAAAATACCGTTCAAAATTTATATGAAAACCCAATACTGAGTATTTCTTTGAACTGTATGGCCCTGGTGACGCCATCCTGTACAATTTCCCCATTGACAGATTTGTAAACAGGTATTTCGATGTCATCATCATAAATTAAATGCGTGGAAAAGGTGGTGGAAATGAACTCTGTGGCTTTGAAAACAATTGACATCTCCCAGTCCACATCAACATTTTGGGGTTTATACAAATAACTTGAAAATAGTTCAACTTTATTGTTCATGACAATATTTTCATGCAAATTGGCTTCCCATGTAACGGTTACATAACCCCCAAACTCTCCTTTAAACCGTTGATTTTCTTCCAACCCATACCTTGTCTGGTCAACATTAACAGTATCCCATACCACAGTGGTTTTGACAGAAAAGGGGGATAACATGATGCTAAATCCATTATTGGGTTTGTAATCCATACCTATTGAAGACACCACATTCCCCGGCGACAAAAACGCAGACACAGTAACGCTGTCAATGGGATAATCATACCCTTTGAAAAGCTGAGATTTCACAGTCAACAATCCGGAATAATACCATTTCCGTGAAGCATTGTATCCATATTTCGAGCTGAAATCAAACTTATCTTCATTTTTCCTGAACGCATTGTCCCCTGCTTTCAACACCCCATATTTCCAGGTGGCATCATTATTCCAGGTGGCCTTTCCACGTTCATAATCAGCTTTCAGCTTCATTAACCACGATGCATTGATGGAGCTCTCTCCCCCTTCAACCCAATTTGACAAATATCCCTGGTTGATGTTCATGCTGCCGGCTCCACTGAGGTTCCAGTAATCAATGATGGTGCTGTCTTTGTCACCCGTTTCACCATGGGAAGGAACAGCTAAAGCTGCATTTCCACACATAGCAAATACCAATAAAAAAAAGAAAAACTGTTTTCGGCTCATAATATATTATTTATCTCAATTTCAATGCCATAACAACTCGAACTTACACAGAACAAAAATACATCGTGCACATTTCATAAGCAATGATTTTGTTACTCTCTTTACAGGATTTTTAAACACCATGTTGTAAATAACTCCCAAAAAGAAAGATCTAATTTCAAGAACAAACATACGAGTAAAACGGAGACTGATCCAAAAATAAGGTGTCAGGTGTCAGGTGTTAGGAGGAAAACTTTTCCTAAATCCTAAAACCTAACCCCTAAACCCTTATTTTTGTCTTTTGACTTTTAGTGTTCTATGAACGGTTACTATTTTTGTTATCAGGCTACAGCACTAATTATACATTTCCCACAGATTTAATTTGCTTTTCATTGACTTCTTGTTATTTTTGTTACCAGAATATTGCATTATGTTCATGATCACAACAATATGGCTTACCAACAAAGCGCTTTACCGTAACATTAAAAAGCGTGACAGTTTTTATATCTAGATTTTTTATTTCCTTTCCTTTTCTTTTCTTTTAACAAATCATTTTCATAACATTAAAAAAACATACATTATGGACATTCCATTTTCAGAATCATTTAAAATAAAAATGGTTGAACCTTTACGTAAAAGTACTCGTAAAGAGCGACAACAATGGATAAAAGAAGCAAAATACAATTTGTTCAATCTCAAAAGCGACCAGGTTTTTATAGATTTACTCACCGATAGCGGCACAGGCGCCATGAGTGACCGCCAATGGTCTGCAATGATGATGGGGGATGAAAGTTATGCAGGTGCCCGTTCGTATTACGAACTCAAAGACAGCATTGGCAACATTCTCGGATTCCCCTATTTTTTACCCACCCACCAGGGCAGGGCTGCAGAAAATGTACTATTCAGTACGCTAATAAAAGAAGGGGATGTGGTTCCGGGCAATTCACATTTTGATACCACCAAAGGGCACATCGAATTCAGAAAAGCTACAGCCATTGACTGCACCATAGATGAGGCATTTGATACTACCAAAGACCATCCTTTCAAAGGAAACATTGACCTTAATAAACTCGAGGATGTTTTTAAAACCTATCCAAAGGAAAAAATTCCCTTTGTGTGTGTCACTGTTACCTGCAATTCCAGCGGAGGACAGCCCGTAAGCATTGAAAACCTGAAAGAAGTGTATGCATTGTGTCAGCAATACGGCATCCCGACGATGTTTGATTCTGCACGTTTTGCGGAAAATGCCTATTTCATCAAAAAGCGGGAAAAAGCATATTCAGATAATACCATCAAGGAAATTGTGCGTGAGATGTATCAATATGCCGACATGATGACCATGAGCTCCAAAAAGGACGGCTTGGTAAACATTGGCGGATTTATAGCCATGCGTGATAAAGAATTGCATCGCCAGGCATCCACGTTTAACATCATGTTTGAAGGGTTTGTTACCTACGGAGGCATGTCAGGACGAGACATGAGCGCACTGGCAGTAGGCCTGAATGAAAGCACAGAATTTAATTACCTTGAAACCAGGATCAAACAAGTTGAATACCTTGGGAACAAACTCATTGATTACGGCATACCGGTACAATATCCCATAGGCGGGCATGCTGTGTTTGTGGATGCTAAAAAAGTACTGTTCAATGTACCAAAAGAACAATACCAGGCGCAAACCCTGGGCATAGAATTGTATCTTGAAGCCGGCATTCGCGGTGTGGAAATAGGCACTTTACTTGCCGACCGTGATCCAAAAACACGCAAAAATCGCTATCCGGATTTGGAATTGCTGCGTTTGGCTATACCACGCCGTGTTTATACCAACAACCACATGGATGTCATAGCAGCGGCACTAAAAAACGTATATGATCGCAGGGATAAAATCATTAGTGGTTTCACAACCACCTGGGAAGCTCCCATCATGCGGCATTTTACCGTAGAACTTGAAAAAGTATAGTTTGTTTGAAGATTGACGCACTATCCTAAAGCCATCCGGGAAACCGTGTGGCTTTTTTATTGTTTGATGATTTTGTCGTTGAACAGACAATTATCAGAATACAATTTACATTTTAATCAGTGTAGCCTCATATTCAGGAAATCCTTCGGCATGTCTTAAATACTTAATCAGCTCTCTTTTGTAAACAAAGTCATCGTAATCCGGATTTCCTGTATCCACATACTTAACCGGAACATCCATTTTAATATTTTGTTCATCCAATTTCGTTTCTGTATTCTCCGATAACCCATTGTTTTCGTTATCATTTTCAATTGATTGCGCCGCTGCAGATGTTACAAACATCGTTAAAACACCCACGATGGCGGATAAATATAACACTCGAATTTTCATACTACACTCCTTTTTAACAAAGGCAAACAATTTATGAATACAAACTAAAAA
>JAYENB010000043.1:0-4942 GCA_034721855.1 Bacteroidota bacterium | reverse complement strand
AAGTTTATTGTAAACTGCAAATGCGAGCACACCTTTATTGGCCCAAAATGCATAGGTTACTTTAATTGTATCTGTTTCATAAACATAAAATTCATCTTCTACCTTTGTATTTGTTGTTTTAGTTTCAAAAACTTGAATATAACTTTTATTACAACCAATAAGAATAAATATTAATACGGATAAGTAAATTATTTTCTTCATATATTTTATTTTTGCATTGCTAACAACTTGTTTATAAAGAAATTAAAACCAATTCTATTCATTCATAATGTGTTAAATAAAAACGTTTGTAAATCGCAATGTGTCTAAAATTTACTAAAAATCAAAAATAATAATAATTTTTTCAATTACAAATGCTTTTTAATGGATACTGTCCCAAAAAATAGTGTGTACGGTTTTCAAAAACAGCCCCAATCAGCCAACCCCCGCATTCACAACATTCCGCCCTGTTCTGCCGGGGACCTTTTTATTATGGGCAGGGTAACTATGTATCCGTGTTTGTTGTTTCACATTCCAAACCGCTGCCGGGTGGTGCGGAAACGTTGGCGTGAGGGATGGAGATTGCTGGTTTGACAATTTTAATGCCCTGGATATCTTGGATATACAGATAGAACAAACCAAAGGCCAGGAAAAAACCTTAATTTTGAACGATAAAGTTGCATTTGGTACTTTACCTTCTGGATTTATTTTATGTTTTGTATTAAATTACTAATTTTATCATGTATTTACAAAATCAAATCTTGTATGAACATCAAAAGCCTTGCGGAAAACTTCAGTATTGATCAACTACAACTCTTTTTTAGAGAGCATATCCCTTCCTTTAAACCGAATGATGAAAACCTGGATTATCTGTTTATGGAGGACAGTGAAGCGAAGGAAAAATTTGCTGATATCACGAAAGCCGGGGAAGCACAACTAAAAACACAAAACGGATATGAAGACCTTATCCTGCTGACAGCAGAATGCCTGAAAGAATTGACGAATAAAAGCGGGAAGAAGAAGCAATATGAAATAGCCAAAAGAATTCTGAAAGAAGAAGATACAGATGCTGCCATTTTTGTGTTTTATGATGATAAAGGCAGTTTCCGTTTTAGCTTTATCAGGGCAAATTTCCTCGGCAGCAAAAGGGATTTCACAAGCTTTAAGCGTTACACATATTTTGTCAGCCCGGAGCAAACTAATAAAACCTTTATTAACCAAATTTCTAAATGCGATTTCACAAGCTCTGATAGCATACAGGATGCCTTCAGTGTGGAACCCATTACAAAAGAATTTTACGAAAAACTGCAGCACTGGTATTTCTGGGCTATTGACAATGTACAATTCCCGGAAGATGCCGAAAAAGAAAAAAACGGCAGGGAGATTGCCATCATACGCATGATTACCCGCATCATGTTTATCTGGTTTATGAAGGTGCGGAAACTCATTCCGGAACGCATTTTCGATGAAGATAATATCAATAAATATCTTAAAGACACATCTTACGAAGAGTCAACCTACTACAAAGCCATACTGCAAAATCTCTTTTTTGCCACACTGAATACTAAACAAAATGAAAGACGATTTTTAAGCGAAGAACGTGGATATAAAGGTAAAAATGAAGATTTTGGTAACCACAATGTGTTTCGTTATCACGACTTGTTTAATGATTCCGAAGCCATTTTTCATTTGTTTGAAAAGATTCCGTTTCTAAATGGTGGACTGTTTGAGTGTCTTGATTACAAGTCAAATAATAAAAAGGACCGTAAATACATTGATGGCTTTACAGCCACAAAAGCTCAACAGCCTAAAGTGCCCAATGAACTCTTCTTCTCAGAAGAACAGAAACAAGACATCAGTCGGTTTTATGGTGAGAGTAACAAGCTGTATCCTGTTGAAGGCCTGATACATCTTTTAAACCGTTTTAATTTTACCATTGATGAAAATGAACCCGATGATATAGAAGTCGCACTTGATCCTGAATTATTGGGCTCTGTTTTTGAAAACCTGCTGGCAAGCTATAATCCTGAAACAGCCACCACGGCACGTAAATCAACCGGCAGCTATTACACACCGAGGGAAATTGTCAATTACATGGTGGAAGAAAGCCTGATTGCTTATCTAAAAAATGAGTTAACCAAAAAACTTACACCCAAAAGCCTTTCTGCTATACAAAAAATACAGGCTGACAAATCTACTAACCAGCACTCCTCCTTGCAAGATAAATCATCCGAAGCCTCTAATAATCAGTACTCCTCTTTTCAACAGGAGCCCCCTGAAAAACCCTCCAACCAGTTCTCCTCCTTGCAAGGAGGAGTACCCGAAGGGGGAGGTGGTTATAATACCAGAAATACCGCAGGTGAGCCTGGTAGTTATTACACCTACCCCGCAGGGTACGCTAATCAATTAAATAATCTTCCATATTTAAAAACATTCAGGCGTAAGCTAAGAAATAACCTTACACCAGCAGAAGCTAAACTGTGGACAATGCTGAAAAATAAGAAGCTGGATGGTAAGAAATTTCGCAGACAACACAGTTTTGCTAATTATATCCTGGATTTTTACTGTCCTGAAGAAAAACTTGCTGTAGAACTTGACGGACAAGGCCATTTTGAAGCAAGTCAGGAAGAATATGACCAGGAGCGTGATTTATTCATGGAATATTATGGGATTAAGGTAATAAGATTTGAAAACAAATGGGTGTGGAATAATGCTGAGGGGTTGTTAGACGAAATTCGGAGGAATTTCGGGTGGTATAACAACCCCTCAGTCCGCCACGGGCGGACAGCTCCCCTTGAAAAAGGGGAGCAGCCTTATAAAAAAAATACGTGGCGGAATGACAGCTTCAACAAAGGGGAGCAGCCTTATAAAAAAAATACGTGGCGGAATGACAGCTTCAACAAAGGGGAGCAGCCTTATAAAAAAAATACGTGGCGGAATGACAGCTTCAACAAAGGGGAGCAGCCGAAAGGAGAAAAAAAGTGGCGGACAGATGATAATGAGTATCTAAAAACGGAAAATACGGACCAAAGCAAGGATAATTTGCACTCATTGTTGCGTAAGCTAATTTCTTACGATGATGAAAACCCTTTTGATGAAAACATCACCAAAAAGCTGATCAGCTTAATTGATAATATACGTGTTGTTGACCCTGCTGTTGGATCTGGAGCTTTTCCAATGGCTGTGCTTAATAAACTGGTTTTTATTTTAAACAAAATTGACCCGGAAAACAAGCTTTGGAAAAAGATACAGGTTGATGGCATACGTGAATACGTAAAAGACCCCGTTGCGCAGCGGCATGCCTTAGAGCAGGTGGAAAAACAATTTGCCAAAACCAACAACGATTATGGCCGCAAACTCTACCTCATTGAAAAATGCATTTACGGCGTGGATATACAGCAGATAGCCGTGGAAATTGCAAAACTTCGGTTTTTCATTTCATTGCTTGTGGATGAGGACATTGATTATGAGGATAAAGAAAATAATTTTGGTGTGGAGCCATTACCAAACCTGGATTTTAAACTCATGCAGGGAAACAGCCTGATTTCTTCCTATGCAGGCATTGATTTTGATGCAAATGATGATACACAGAAAGATACATTGTTCCGGTATGATGAGGAATACCGGCAGCTAATCAGGGAATTTGAAGAGCTGAAGCACAATTACCAAAACGAGCCGGACAATGATAAAAAAAGAAAATACCGGGACCAAATTGAACAAAAAGTACTGGAAATTTTCCGTGAAAAACTCAATACCCATGTTCCGGAACTAAAAAAGATAGAGGAACTCGCAGAACGAATACCCGGTAAAGAAGCACGACAGGCATATATAACAGCCGAAAAATCCAAACTCACCCAAAAACTCGGTTTTGACATAGAGCAGCTTGAAAAAGACCTTGTTGCCTACACTCACGGACGCAAAGACAAAGAATTTTTCCTATGGACAGTGTATTTTGCCGAAGTATTCTCTGCCAAAGGTGGTTTTGATGTGGTGATAGGGAATCCACCGTATGTGCAACTGCAAAAAGCCTTAAATAACAAATTGAAATACGCTGACCTTTATAAAGGTACCGGTTTTGACACATTTGAACGCACCGGTGATATCTATGTTTTGTTTTATGAGAAAGGCATGAACATGCTTACAGACACCGGATTATTGTGTTACATTACCTCCAACAAATGGATGCGGGCAAATTACGGAAAATCACTACGCAGGTTTTTAAGCCAAAAAAATCCATTGAAATTATTGGATATGGGACCGGGTGTTTTCAATACAGCAACCGTAGATACCAATATTCTTCTAATAAATAATGGGAACAACAATTCTGCACTTAAAGCAACGATATATAAAGGGAAAAAGAACCTGAAAGCACTTGATGATGCTGATTTTATGCCGCTTATAAATCCCGGAGAGGAAAGCTGGCTCATTATGACCCCGGAAGAACAAAACATCAAAAAGAAAATTGAAAAAAACGGAACACCGCTAAAAGACTGGGATATTAATATTTATCGTGGTGTTTTGACAGGTTACAACGAAGCTTTTATCATTGACAGCAAAACCAAAGATGAACTGATTGAAAAAGACCCTAAATCGGCAGAAATCATAAAACCCGTTTTAAGAGGCCGGGATATTAAGCGTTACAAAGCGGAATTTGCGGATTTGTGGTTGATAAATACACATAATGGTTACAAAGATGAAAACGGGAATAAAATACTACCAATAAATGTTGATGATTACCCCGCAATAAAAGAACATCTTGACGAACATTTTGAGAAGCTTGAAAAGCGACAAGATAAAGGTGTAACACCATATAATTTGAGAAATTGCGCTTACCTTGAAGAATTTGAAAAAGAGAAGATTGTTTATCAAGAAATGGTACAACAGTCATCTTTTGTTTATGATAATAACGAAAATTACTATTGTCTTGATACAGGGCGTATAATTACTGGTAAAAAAATAAAAT
>JAYENB010000042.1:0-4952 GCA_034721855.1 Bacteroidota bacterium | reverse complement strand
TTCAGCCCAGTTACTCCGCCCTTCAGGGTGGGGCGCAGGAACTTTAACCCTACCCGAACTTAAGAGCGAATTACCTCGCCCTTCAGGGCGGGGCGCAAGGGCTACAACTACCCCTTTTTCCGCTCTTTAGGGCGTTTTTCCCGGTTTCAGGGCAATTACCCCTATTTCAGGGCGAATTATACCTGCCTTCAAGGCAATTACCTCGCCCTTTAGGGCGGGGTGTAAGGCTTCAGCCACCCCCTATTCCGCCCTTCAGGGCAGAGTAGTACAGATAAACCAAATAATGAGATGATTCAACAGATTGCGTCGCTACGCTCGCAATGACACGGCTTCGTAGCAAGGGTAGTGGAATTAACAAACCACAGCTGCGAAGCAGAGTCATTGCGAGGCGTTGTCCTGAGCGAAGTTGAAGGGAGCACAGCGACGAAGCAATCTGCAGGAACCTAACGCAAACCCAACTATAAAACACCCGTGCGTTTACATTATGATAAATAAGAATAATACAACCCTGTACTGTGGCGTAACCTCCGACCCGATATGCTGAATAATAAAACATAGAACCAATCATTATCCAAGCAGTTTCACTGCAAGATACAACCTTCACAACCCTGGATATTATTTTGTGACGATTTGCGTAAAAAACCGTGAATGTGATTTTGGCAGGATTGAAAACAGGAAAATAATTTTGTCCACATCTGGTGAAATTGTCAATACATACAAAATAATCCTGCAAATTGGAAAGGCGATGAATTTTATTCCTAATAAACCCCCCTGGTTCCCTGCTAATCATCATTTTATTTAGTAGGGAAGAAGGGAAAAATAAAAAGATTTTAATAAAATAATAAGGCAACCTTTTTAAAAAATTTTCGTGTTGTAAATAGATGCTGGTATGTGTAAAAAATAAATTATAAAAACAACTGTGTGAAATACTGATAAACACATGCATTTCAACATATCAACGTAATTATTTTTTATTGTGTCATTTCTTTTTATTATTTTAGCGTTGTTTAATAAAAATTAAAAATATTATGATGAAAAAACTACAAATTTTTGGACTATGGGCTTGCATGATACTGTCATTGCAGCTTAACGCACAATTAGTGTACAACAATGGAACCGGTATCAAACTGAATCAAGATGTGTCTGTATTTGTTTATGGTTCAGTACAAAATGAATCAGGACAAATTGATGTGGATGCTGTATCCGGCCAAAGTGAGTTGCTGATACAGGCTGATTTCATTAACAATGATATTGCCGGCGGTGATGGGTATTACCGTGTGCTTGGTGACTGGTTTAACAACAGCATATTTAATGCCGGGTCGGGGACTGTTTTCCTCGAAGGTGATGCTCAAACCCTGGGGGGATCCGCTTCCACAACCTTCAACAACCTGACCCTTGATGGTTCAGGCATTAAAACCCAGGCCATTGACCAGTATTGTAACGGTATCCTTAGTCTAAACGATATCGAATTAAATACCGATGTACATGGATTCTTTATGCAAAATACCGATGTCAATGCCATTACCCTGGGAACAGGCTTTGTATCCAGCTTAGATGGTGGGTTTTTATCACGGGCTACCAATACGGCAAGTGATTATTTGTTTCCCGTTGGTTCAAGCTTGGGCACATCACGATACCGCCCGGTAGAAATAACCCCAGACGGAACAGGCAATACGTTTACTGTCAGAATGGCCAATACCGATGCCACTTCTGAAGGCTATGATGTCAATGCTTTTGAAACGGGTATCTGTGAAATTAATCCATTGTTTTATCATCAGATAGACCGTACAGCAGGAACGTCTGCTGTAGATATGAGAATTTATTATGATGATGCTGCTGATGGTGATTGGGATGGAATTGTCAACTGGAATACGGGCAATGCGCAATGGGAAATTGTGCCTGGTAGTTTTACAGCATCCGGATCCCCGTTATTTGAAGCGTTTACAACCGGATGGGGTGATTTTTCAGATATTCCCTACGCTTTATATACGGCATCACCTTCCACACCTGTTGTTGATGTTGATTGTTCCGGCGGCGCAGATAATGGAATTATCGAAGTGACAGCACCAATAGGAGCAGAATATGAATATACCATTGATGGAACATATCAAGACTCAACCACCTTTGGCCCCCTTACAAATGGGTCTTATACTGTTACAGTAATGAATACAACAACCGGATGTACGGCAGCAGGTAGTTCTGTTAATCTGGATTGTGGGTGTTTAAATCCGACTTTATTAACCCTGAGTTCAAACTCGGGAAGTACATGTAATTTGTCACCAGTCATAGTAAGCGGAAATACATTTGGAGGTAGTGCAACAGAGGTATATTTGTCGCATGATGGTAGTGGACTCCTTGATGCTACTACAATTTCAGCCTCGCCATTTGATTTTACCTATACCCCGAATCCTGCCGATGAAGGGTATGATGTTACCATTACAGTAGAAACAGATAACCCTGAAGGAGTTCCATGTATAAGTTCCCTTGATACATACGTGTTAACAGTGTATCCAATACCTGTTGCTACAGCAACCAGCAATTCTCCTTTATGCGAAGGCGAAGATATTATCCTGAACGGCGCTCCTTCGGGCGAATCATACAACTGGGACGGACCGGATGGATTTACCTCTACCCTTGAAGCCCCGACCATAACAAGTACCACTACCGCAGCAGATGGAACTTACAACCTCACGGTAACCGACGGCAACGGATGCTCGGCAACTGCCAGCACAAACGTTACGGTTAACCCCACTCCTCCTACACCAACGGTTAGCACAGATTGCACAGGCGGCGCAGATAATGGAATTATTACCGTGACAGCACCAATAGGTACGGACTACGAATATTCTATTGATGGTAATTATCAGTCAGATACTGTGTTTGGCCCGCTTACAGATGGTACATATACAGTAACAGTTATGAATACAACTACAGGCTGTACAAGTGAAGGAAATATCATTGACCTGGATTGTGGCGGTTGTGCTGATCCACCGACACTTTCCCTAAATTCAAATTCATACGAAGTGTGCGGTGCAAATCCCGTAACCATAAGTGGTAATACCTTTGGCGGCAGTGCTACAGAAGTGAATTTATCCCACGATGGCAGTGGAACATTGGATACAACAACTATCACCTCATCTCCCTTTGAATTTACCTATACACCGGATCCCGCTGATGCAGGTAGTGATATTACCATTACAGTTACCACTGATAATCCGTCCGGGGCTCCCTGTATCCCTGCCGGGGAAACATTTACCCTGACGGTACATCCGTTACCCAATGTTGTTGCAGGCAGCAATTCCCCGGTTTACGAAGGCGAAGATATTAATCTGACAGAAAACGGAGGGGATGCAGATTCATGGACATGGTCAGGCCCTGATGCGTTTGTTTCTACTGATCAGAATCCAACAGTCAATGCAGCTACTGTACTTGCTGATGGACTATATTCTGTAACCGTAACGGATATCAACGGATGTACAGGATATGACAGTACCATCATTGTGGTCAGTCCTGAACAAATTGAGGACTTGCACATACCCGATGTTATCACACCCAATGGGGATGCCTATAATGAGACATGGGAAATACAAGGCATAGAAGCTTATGATGAAATTACAATTTTTATTTTCAACCGCTGGGGTGATGAGGTTTTTTCATTCAAGGGTTCAGGCAGCAGTTACACGGAAATACATAATCAATGGAATGGTATGTGGAAAGACAAAGAGTTGCCCTTTGGAACGTATTTCTATGTCTTAGAATTAAATAATGAGAACTATAAAGGAACAATTACATTAATCAGATAAAATTTTTAAACTATGAAAAAAATAACACTATGCATTTTTTTAATTAGCGGCATTTATTTAAGTGCGTTTTCACAACAGTTGCCGCTATACAGCCAATACATGTTTAACAAAGTGCTTTTAAATCCTGCCGTTACCGGAAGCCATGAGGAAATACCCATCAGGCTTACAGCAAGGCAACAATGGGTAGGTTTCGATAAAGCCCCTTCGACACAAATTATCAGTGGACATATGCTGTTAAACAACGAAACCATGGGCGTGGGGGCAATTGTTTTTTCCGACCGCCTGGGACACGAATCGCATATTGGTATTCAGGGTAATTATGCATACATTTTACCTTTATCGCGCAAAGGGCCCAAATTTGCATTTGGACTGGCGTTTAAGGTTTTTCAGTATCAACTTGATTACACCGGTTTTGTGCCAACAGACAATAATGACCCTACATTAAATTATAGTAATGAAAACACATGGCTGCCGGAAAGCGATTTTGGTTTGTATTTATATGATGAAAATTACTATGCCGGAATTTCAGCCAATCAAATGATTGAATTGCCGGTAAAAATTGGAGGCGAAGAAGTAGAACTGAATACCATGGAACGCCATTATAATTTTTTTGGCGGATACAAATTTGAAATCAACAGGGAATTTGATATAGAACCATCAGCGCTTATCAAAGGCACGGCAAAAACACCTTTTCAATTGGATGTTAATATGAAAGGTATTTACCAGGAGGATTACTGGGCAGGACTTTCATACAGAACATCCGGTGATATCATTGCTATGTTTGGACTGTCATTTAATGAGTTTGTCTTTGGATTTGCTTATGATTATTCAACATCCAGGATGTCACATTATCAAAACGGCACATTTGAACTTATGCTTGGATATGATATCCCTGCCAATAAACTCAAAGGGAAAAGTTTCTTGTAAAATTATGGCTTTGAAAAATATGATAATCAAAAGTAATAAAAGGGCTAAAGCCCTGAGGTTTTTTTCGGGGCACTTAATTATCTCTGGCCTGAAGGCCAGAGCAATTGAGGCCAGAGCAATTGAGGAATCAAATAACTTTATTACTTTTGCCAAAGGAAAGTTCTCTATAGCTAGAATCAGGGCTTTAGCCCAATTACCCCGCCCTTCAGGGCGGGGTGTAAG
>JAYENB010000041.1:0-4986 GCA_034721855.1 Bacteroidota bacterium | reverse complement strand
TGCAATCATTCTAATAATTAGTTTTATTGGTCATTTTTTAGATTAATTAGAGCAATTAGAAATTAGGTCAATTAACAGTTATTTAATTTTAAAATGTGAACAGTTACCAATAGCTTTTACCTTGATAATAATTTCATTTTCAACCAAAATGTCCATTCTAAACCTTTTAGATAATTCTACTCCATTATATATCAAAGGGATTGAAACCTCTGTTTTTAATTTTCAACCCCCGTTTTTTTAACTCATATACCAAACATTCTACATAAATTGATTCAAGTAGGCCGAGTCCCATTGCCTTATGCACTGTAATGCAAGCATCAAGTATAATTTTTGACAAGCGATTCAATTCATCCTTTGTTTTCATTTCGTAGCGTCTTTGCGTCTTAGCGGTAAAAAAAGTATTTGTCAGAATAGTTACACCTTTATTAACTGAAACCTTTATGACTAATTATATTTTAAAATGCCAGCATGTCTTTCATAGAAAAAATGCCTTTTTTGTTTTGTATGAATTCAGCAGCCAGAACTGCTCCCAGTGCAAAACCTTTGCGGTTTTTAGCTTTATGTGTTAGTTCCAGTATATCTACATCGCTTTCGTAAACAATGCTGTGTTCTCCAAAAATTTCGCCTTCACGTATGGATTTGACAGGCAAGTCATTATTATTTTCAGATGATTCTTTTTTCCAGCTTTTAATTTGAGAGTGAGCACTGATGAGGTCTTCAGCAAGATGAATGGCTGTCCCTGAAGGGGCATCTTTTTTATGTATGTGATGGGTTTCAGATATCAGGGGTTGATATTGTGAAAATTGCTGCATGATGTTAGCCAGTTTTTTGTTCATCTCAAAAAGCACATTGACCCCGATGCTGAAGTTTGAGGCATAAAAAAATGCGGTATCAGCCTGGCTGCAAGCGTTCACCACATCATCATATTTATCCATCCAGCCGGTGGTGCCTGAAACTACGGGAACTTGTTGTGAGAAACTGTCGTAAAAGTTGGTTACTGCTGCATCAGGTTCTGTAAATTCAATGGCAACATCTGCGGAAGCAAATTGCTGTGATTTAATGTCTTCAGCATTGTTTTTGTCTATGACAATGTGGATGTCATGTCCCATGTTTTTGGCCATGGATTCCACAATTTTTCCCATTTTACCGTAACCAATGATTGCAATTTTCATGTTTAGATTTGTTTATTCCACATTGTAAAAATAAAAATATTGTGTTCAAAATGAATGATAATTCATAAACATTCTTTAAAGTAACGAAAAAAAAGATATATTATTAAAAAAATAGTTACTATTCAGGTGTTAAATTTGCCACAGATTCACAAATTATAAAATGACTCTTTTTATTTCATATATTTAATCTGTGAATCTGTGGCATTTTATTTTTGCTGCTGAGTAGTAACAAAAAATGCCCCTGAATATTCAGAGGTATTTCAACTGTATTTAGGTTGTCTATTTTTTTACAATCTTCACAATAGCGTCAAACGCTTTGGGGTCATTCATTGCAAGGTCGGCAAGTGCTTTCCTGTTGAGTTGAATGTTTTTATTGTGAACCATGCCCATAAACTGAGAATAAGACAGGTCATGCTGACGTGCAGCGGCATTGATACGCTGTATCCACAAACGGCGGAATGTGCGTTTTTTGGCTCTCCGGTCGCGGTAAGCATAGGTTAAACTTTTCTCATAGGCATTTTTGGCTACGGTCCATACATTTTTTTTGGCTCCGAAATAGCCACGGGTTTGCTTTAAAATCTTTTTTCTTCTTGCCCTTGAGGCAACTGCATTTTCACTTTTTGGCATAATTTTAATTTTTTGTTGTTCAGCGTCCTCCTGATGAAGAATCTTTCAGCTAAACAAGGTTAATACTCTGTTAGTTTACAAGAAAACACGTAACCGTTATTAACCCCGTAGAAAATTTTTCAACGGGGTTAACCATTTATTATTATTTCTCGATGTTAATGGTTACGAAAACATAGGTCTTATTTCATGGCAAGCTGACGTTTGGTGTTTTTCTCGTCAACTTTTTTCACTGTTGTAAAGTGCCCAAGTTTGCGTTTGCGTTTTTTTGATTTTTTAGTCAAAATATGGCTTTTATACGCATGTTTTCTTTTGATTTTTCCTGTTCCGGTGATTTGAAATCTCTTTTTAGCACCGGATTTTGTTTTCATTTTCGGCATATACTACTTTTTTAGCTAATTTATACTTATTTCTGTAAACGTTTACAGTTAAAAATAGTTAACATTAGTTAACAATTAATTAATAACGGTTACGATTAAATTGTGTTTTGATGAAATTTCAATTTTTAATAAGTAGCCTGTTGTGTCATTTGCAACTGTTATTAACTATTTTTAACTGTTTTTAACCGTTATTAACCATTTATTATTGAATGGTTACTTATTTCTTCTTACTTGTTTTAGGCGACAAAAGCATAATCATGCGTTTTCCTTCGAGTTTTGGCAATTGATCCACTTTTGCTACATCTTCAAGGTCTTGCGCCAGTTTCAGCAATAGTATTTCCCCTTTTTCTTTAAACAGAATTGTACGTCCCTTAAAAAACACGAAAGCTTTTACTTTGGCGCCGTCTTTCAGAAATTTATAAGCGTGTTTCAACTTAAAATTATAGTCATGGTCGTCTGTGTTGGGTGTAAACCTGACTTCTTTTTGTACCATTTTCACCGTGTTGGCTTTCATTTGTTTTTGTTTTTTCTTTTGTTGGTACAATAATTTTTGATAATCCGCTGCTTTGCAAACAGGTGGTTTTGCTTTGGGTGAAATTTCAACCAGATCCAATCCCATGTTGTTTGCAATCTTCATGGCTTCACGGGTATCACAAACACCAGGATCATTGATATTTTCACCAACAAGACGTACTGTATCTACGCGAATTTCTTCATTTATCCGGTAAGATGGTTCATGTTTTCTTTTTGCTCTTTTTTTTCTTATGACTAGGTCCTCCTTTAATTTTGGTTAATTATATTTTATTTCATTTTCTACTTCGTTGTTGACCATTTTTGCAAATGCTTCGATCGACATGCTTCCCTGATCTCCCTGGCCTTGTTTCCTTACTGAAACAGTGTTTGAAGACACTTCTTTTTCGCCTACAACCAGTAAAAACGGGATGCGTTTCAATTCATTGTCACGTATCTTTCTGCCAATCTTTTCATTGCGATCATCAATCAGGCTGCGAATATCGTAATTTTTTAACAAATCAGAAACTTTTTTTGCGTAATCATTAAATTTATCACTAATTGGCAGTATTACAGCCTGATCAGGAGTGATCCAAAGCGGGAATTTCCCGGCTGTATGTTCAATCATGAGGGCAATGAATCGTTCCATGGAACCAAAAATGGCACGGTGTATCATAATGGGCTGGTGCAATTCGTTGTCACTGCCTTTGTATTCCAGCTCAAAACGTTCAGGCAGGTTATAATCAATCTGGATTGTCCCGAGTTGCCAGGCCCTGCCCAGTACATCTTTTACAATAAAATCCAATTTAGGCCCGTAAAAAGCAGCTTCGCCGGTTTCCACTGTTGCTTCTAATCCTTTTTCTTCTACTGTTTCCAGAATGGCCTTTTCAGCTTTATCCCAGTTTTCATTTGTTCCAATGTATTTTTCGTGATTGTCCGGATCGCGGAGGGAAATCTGTGTGCTGAAATCGTTAAAATTAAAAACCTTGAAGACATAAAATACCAGGTCTATGATGGCTTTGAATTCATCTTTGAGTTGATCAGGGCGGCAGAACACATGCGCATCGTCCTGTGTAAAACTTCGTACTCTTGTCAGTCCATGCAGTTCTCCATGTTGCTCATACCTGTACACAGTGCCAAATTCGGCCATCCGTATGGGGAGGTCTTTGTAGGAATACTGTTTGAACTTGTACATTTCAACGTGATGCGGGCAATTCATGGGCTTCAACATAAATTCTTCACCTTCCTGTGGTGTGTTTATCGGCCTAAACGAATCTTCGGCGTATTTATAATAATGGCCGGAGGTTTTGTACAAATCAACATTGCCGATGTGTGGCGACATCACCATTACATAGCCGCGCTTGCGTAATTCTTTGGTCAGAAAATCTTCAAGGCGTAATCGCAGGTCTGCTCCTTTGGGCAACCATAAAGGAAGTCCCATGCCTACTTTGGGAGAAAAAGTAAACAATTCAAGTTCTTTGCCCAGTTTTCTGTGGTCACGAAGCTTTGCCTGTTCCAGCATTTCAAGGTATTCGGTGAGCATCTTTTGTTTCGGAAAACTGATGCCATAAATCCTGGTCAATTGTTTGTTTTTTTCATCTCCACGCCAGTAAGCACCGGCAACGTTGAGTAATTTTACGGCTTTGATGAAACCGGTGTGGGGCAGGTGAGTACCACGGCACAAATCAGTGAAATTGCCTTGTGTGTAAAATGTGATGTTGCCATCTTCAAGCTCATTGATGAGCTCTGTTTTGTATTGATCCTGTTGTTTTTCGTAATATTCCAGTGCTTCTTTTTTGCTGATTTCTTTTCGTATGAACGGATTTTTTTGCCTTGCCAGTTCAATCATGGTTTTTTCAATCTTCGGAAAATCATTTTCAGAAATAACAGTGCCTTCCGGTAAATCCACATCGTAATAAAACCCATTTTCAATGGCTGGGCCGATGGCAAACTTAATGCCCGGATATAATGTGGCAAGGGCTTCGGCCATCAGGTGAGAGCTGGAATGCCAAAAGGCATGTTTGCCCTGTGGATCGCTGAATTTGTGCAGCATAATATCCGCGTCTTTTTCGATAGGGCGTGTCAGGTCAGTGAGTTCACCGTTGACGGTTATGGATAGCACTTCTTTGGCCAGTCGCGGGCTAATATCTTTAGCAATGTCCAGCCCTGTGATACCCGCATCATATTTTCTGACACTTTTATCTGGTAATATTATGTTTATCATGTTTTCAAAATTTAGGGTACAAAAATATGAATGTTTGTTTTAAACTGCAAACAATTCAGATTGTTCATACGGGATA
>JAYENB010000040.1:0-4997 GCA_034721855.1 Bacteroidota bacterium | reverse complement strand
TGTATTTTTGTCAATACTAAAATTGTTTTGTAAATATACATTTTTTAATGAACTTTTTTTGGTTTTATGACTTAGAATTATGCCTGTGTTTGGTATTTTAATGAAATAGTGATGGCATTTTAAACAATAATCCGGACTACAAATATCAGAAATGTAAAAATATGACAAACCGATTGCAATCAGTACTGAACAAAGATAATTTTACGAAAGAAGATCTCATGTTTTTGCTTGAGCTTCAGGGTAAAGATGAGCAGGCTTTATTTAAAAAAGCTGCTGAAGTAAAAGCTGCCTATGTAGGGAAAGTTATCTGGTTCAGGGGGTTAATAGAATATTCCAATATATGCTCCAAAAATTGTTATTATTGCGGGATACGTTCCGGCAATCAACATGCAAAACGCTATGAATTAACAGACGAGGAAGTATTAACTGCAGCAAAATTTGCCATCGAACAGAACTTTGGCTCACTGGTATTGCAAGCCGGAGAAAGAAGCAACAGAAAATTTACAGCTCACATCACAAGCATCTTGAAAAAAATCAAAAATTTGAGTAGCCCAGGATTGGGTATTACTTTATCCATGGGTGAACAAAGCAAAAATGTATTTCGCGAATGGTATGATGCAGGCGCTCACAGATATCTGTTACGCATCGAAAGTTCCAATCCGGATTTGTATCACAAGCTACATCCAAACAATGATACACACAGTTTTGAAAAACGGCTTGAAGCACTCGGTTTATTGAAGAAACTTAACTATCAAACCGGAACAGGGGTGATGATAGGCACGCCTTTTCAAACCACGGAGCATCTTGCTAACGATTTGCTGTTTATGCGTGATTGTGATATTGACATGTGTGGCATGGGGCCTTACATTGAGCATAAAGAAACACCACTATACATTCATCGTCATAAATTATTACCACTAAAAGAGCGATTCAGGCTTAGTTTAAAAATGATTGCTGTGTTAAGGATTATGATGAAAGACATTAACATAGCTGCATCCACAGCCATGCAGGCAATTGATCCCATTGGCAGGGAAAAAGCAATTTTGGCAGGCGCCAATGTCATCATGCCGAACATTACACCCGGTACTTACAGGGATAATTATGATTTATATGAAAACAAACCACGTACAACAGAAAACGCTACTGATACAAGAGAATACCTTATTCCGAATATAGAATTAACAGGTGACAAAATAGGCTATGGTGATTGGGGAGATCCGAAACACTATTTCACAAGAAAAAAGCAACACGCTAAAAACCAGTGATTACCGTATCAAACGTACCACCCCTTCTTCCTGGTATTCTACACCATAATCATCTTTGTAAACACATATCCATGGGTACGTTCCGGAAGGTAACAACTCGTCACCTTTGATCACATCACCTTGCATAGTACCATCCCAGGTACCATCTCCACAACCTTCACATCCTGCATTTTCATCGAATACATTGGTTATAAATACCATTTCTCCCCACCTGTCATATACTTTCAGTGAAAATTCGTTGGGATCAATCCCGGTACCACATACGGAGAAGCAATCATTTTTACCGTCATAATTTGGGGTAAAGGCAGTTGGAGCATAAAAAGAAAAATAATCTTTTACTTTTATTATTTTTACTGCTGTATCACGACAATTATATTGATTCACACCTATCATTTCTATTTCATAATTTCCTACTCCGTCATAAGCATGCACAGGATTCCAAATACTGGACATCGTGGAATCCCCATCACCAAAATACCAATACAGGTCATCTGTATTGCTAACAACAGGGTAAAATTCTACCCTGGTATTCAGGATATTAATTTCATTTGGCCTGGTATAAAAATCCACATCAGGATTGGGATACACATGAATCATTTTGGTTTTTGTTTTTCTTTTTTCACATCCATACTGATCAATAACCAATAATGTCACATCAAAATAACCGCTGTTTCCATAAACATGATTCACTTCGTTGCCATAAGCAAATGCATCGTCTCCAAATACCCATTCGTAACTGTAATTGTCGTGGGGCTCAAGAGCATTAAACTTTACCGTAGCAGGTGGACAAGCAGCATGTATATCTGAAACAAAATTATTAGCGGGCAAATCAAGCACTGTAATGTATAATGAATCATATACAGCCGGTGTTTCACACGCATCACGCACTTTGATTTCGTACCATCCTGAGTAAGAGGGTGTAAAAGTGTGGGGTGATGTAATGATATTGTTTCCGTTGAGCACAACTTCATAAGGGCCTCCGTTGCCACCGGAAATTTCAAACTCCAACATTGTGCTTTCACCTTTACAAACAGAATCATTTGCAGTATAAAAGTTCAAAATATTCAGTTCAGGATAAACATTCACTGTCATGCTAACTGATTTTGTACAATCATGAGCATCAGTGACAACAAACGTATAAACAGATGTTTCATCCGGGCTAACATTCATTTCATTGCCGAACCATTCGTATCCATCAGGGCCATACCAATGGAACATATATGGTGGCGTTCCTCCGGTTACTGCCATAGAATAAGAAGCTGTTCCTCCGATGCAAATTTGTCTGTTTCCAACTCCGGAGATAATAATGTCGTCCGGATCGGTGAGGTAAGCAGACAAAACCATCTGGCATCCATTGGCATCAGTGACCGACACTTCATGTAAGCCAGCAGGCAAATTACTGGCTGTATCAACTTGTTGACCAAGTGTCCACTGATAAGAATACGGAGGCACACCCCCTTCAGCATGTACCCATGCTGATCCATCTGAACTACCGGGACATAATGGATTTTCACTGTAAATAGTACCCACGAGGGTATCCGGTTCCGTTACTTGAAATGCAGTATCAACTTCACAAGCATATTGATCAGTAACCGTTAAAGTATATGATCCGGCACATATATATGCCAGGGTGTTATTGTCACTATCCCAGGAATAATCATAAGGGCCAATGCCCCCGCTCACTGTTGCAACCGCTTCACCGTCACAAACACCATGGCAATTGACATTTTCCACATCAAGATCAAGAAACATTTCAGGGCTTACCGTGACATTTACAGTTACGGTATCTGAATGACAACCATTGGCATCAACAGCATAAACAAAAAACACAGTGTCATTGTCGGGTGATACACTAAAGGTTGATCCTCCGGGACTAAAAACAGTACCATTTCCCCAATAAAATGAATACGGAGAGCTACCTCCGGAGGCGGAGGCGTTAATATCTGTGGTTTGGCCATAACAAATCACAACATCCGAATCGGCCGAAGCATAAATTGGTGCTGGTTCAGAAATTGTAGCTTGCAGAGATGCTTCACAACCATTAGCATCAGTAACAGTCAATGCATAAATACCAGCATCAAGACCGGACAGGTTTTGTGTGTTATCCCCATTTGACCAGTCATACGAAAAAGGAGCAGTTCCGCCGGAAACGTTGACATAAATTTCGCCATCACTGCCACCATAACAAGAAACATCAACAGCATAATGATCCAGTATCGGGCCGGGAACATCATCAATTGTATAAGGCCCTACCTGGGCGACACAACCATTATCATCTGTTACTTCCAATAAATAATTGCCTCCCCCGATGTTGTTAATATCCAGACCTGAACCCACCTGATTGGATGTTGCATCATACCATGCATAAGTATAGGGTGGAGTCCCTGCAGAAACACCAATACCTGAAATAGATCCATTGTCTCCTCCACAAGCCGCATCTGTAATAATTATACCTGAATCATCAATAACCGGTCCCCCGATATCGTTAATGGTAAAAGGGCCTGCATACTCTTCGCAGCCATTGTCATCGGTTACTGTCAACGAATACGTTCCGGATGGGACATTTGTCAAATCCAGGCTTGTTCCCACCTGTGTTCCACTACTGTTTTCCCAGGCATACGAGATCGGCGAAGTGCCACCTGACACACTAATCCCAGTTATGGAACCATCGCTGGCACTGCAGTTAGCATCGGTTATGTTAACGGTTGAGGTGTTAATGGCAGGGCCGGGTTCGCCATTCAACGTAGCAGAAGCTTCAGCAGTACAACCATCATAATCTGTCACTGTAACACTATAATCACCATTGGATAAATCTGTTATGTTTTCAGTATTGTCACCATTATCCCAACTGTATGTATAAGGTTCAGTTCCCTGATCTGCAATTGCAGTAGCTGAACCATTGGTATCTCCACAAGTTGGATCTGTAGCATCAATTGAAACCGTTAAATCACAGGTAATGGGATCACAACTTCCCTCTTCAATGGATACATCATCAATGTAATAATAGGCAAAACAGCCTCCCGTCACCATGTCACAGGTAACACCTGTAGTTACAAAGTTCACATCGTTTTCGTCCCTGAAATTACCGATGTAAATCCATTCTTCCCCGCCTGTGGCAATAAAACACTCTTCATGCAACACCCAGTTTGCGGTATCGTTAAGCTGACCTCCAGATGTTGCAACGGTTGGGGTATATGGTAATGCACTAGTATAATCCTGCCCTCCACCAAAATAATTGATGTATTCATCTGTAACAAGAATGCCGATTTGTTCAACGGAATAGGGAGATTTATCAGCTAAACTCCACCAAAACCTCACTTTGTATTCTGTGCCTGCTGTCAATGGGCTGGTTAATTGTATTCTCATATACTCGCGGTAATCACCTGCAATACCTCCCATAGAACCATCATAAGCAATGATACCTCCATAAGCATCACCGGTATGAGCATGTTGATACCCCTGAATGTTATCGGGAACATCCATTGAAGGCATTGTTGGAAAAAAAGATGTGTAACAGGCATTGTAATAATCCGGGGATGCAGAATCTGGTGTAGCCCACCCTGTTGCATTACTTAATTCACCAGGCCCTATCGGGCAACTTGAATAATCTTCAAGGCTGTAGTTTGGTACCAAATTCTGAGCATTTAACACAGACACAGAAAAAAATGCAATTACAATTATAAAAACAAACTTTTTCATGATTTAAAATGATTAAAATCTCATAAATACATT
>JAYENB010000039.1:0-5000 GCA_034721855.1 Bacteroidota bacterium | reverse complement strand
GTCTCACAATTTAAAATACTGCAATACAAATACTTGTGACTCTTGGTGTCTTCGTGACTTTGTGGCATTTCTCATTTTTTTGACTTTTTAGACAGGGCTCACAATTCATTTGCTTCAATGTAATTAGTGTTTGTCCATAATGTCCAATATCTTCGTTGTTGCTCAAATTTTAAATCCTCGAATACGTTAGTATGCTGCGGTTTAAAATTTTCACACGCCTTAATCTTGAACATTATGAACTAAACACTGACTTTATTGACAGGCACTAATTAGCACCAACCGACCCTGATGCTTTAATTAGTTGTTTACTATCTTCAATCTTGGCAATAGTTTTGGGAAGTTTTTTAACAAATGTTCTGACATTTTTGACAAATAGAAAAGTTCTGTTTTCCAGGTCATATTGTTTTGAATTACCGTCATTCGTCGGTACAGGTTTGATTTTTCATCATTTGAATTTGTTTAGTATTTAAAAATTAAGATTTAGGATTTTTAGTTTACCCCGTTGGTTATTCAACCTACGAGGTTTATCTGGGTTAGGGGTTAGGAAAAATTTCCCGTAACCACTAACACCTTATTTTCAGCTTTTGTCTTATACCGTGTGAACGGATACAAGGGACTTAATTAAGTGAATCCATAAGCACAACTTCCTGGGTTACCTCGGTGTTGCTTTTATTGCCTGCCCTGTCAATAAGATAAAACCTCAATTTTATAGTATCACCTTCATATGGACCATTGAAATTAATTTCACTGACAATGATATCCCCTTCGAGGGTAGGATTATTGGCTGTGGTTTCAAAAAATGGAATCCGGTATTCATAAGGGACAGCAAGTTCCACTTCCTGATAACTTCCCTCCTCTTTTTTCAGTAAATCAATAAAGAGGTTTTTATTTGTGTCTTCATTGGTTGTATCCATGGATTCTTCATGGCCGATATCACCATCGCCATCAACAAAATGCAACCGGAGTGTACCACTAAGCACCGGGTTATCCAACGCATCAATGGTATCGCGTACGCTGAATGATTTATATTCTATTTCGGGTTCGGGTGGATACTCTTTAATCTCGTAGCAAGCTACAAATATGCTTAACACACACAAAGCGAAGAGATATTTTATGACCTCTTTAAACATACCTGTAAAGATAATAAAAAAATTACAACTATTTGGCTTTTCTGAAAAACCCTTATTTTTTGATCATATCAATGCTGCGGCGAACAAATTTATTCAGGGCTTCACCTTTGAGCATATTATTGGACAACAAAGCCAGGTCAACAAGCTGTTTGACAAGTTTTGTGTTATTCCCGAAACCTTTGAGTTTCTCGTCCTTTTCTGCCTGTTTTTTATCCAGTTTATCTCTGAGGTTTTTCAGCTTATCTTTATCAGCCTGTTTTATTTCGTCTTGTTTTTTGTCTTGTTGTTCTTTGTCCAGTTTGTTGATTTCCTGGTTCATTTCATCAATTTCACTGTCGAGCTCATCCAGTTTCTCACCCAGTTTTTTGTTTGTCTTTGTGTTCACCTCCTTGATCAATGGATGATTTGTATTGACAATCAATTTGTAAGAATCAGGCAGGTTATCATACATGCCTCCGCTGAGCTGAGACATATCTTTCATCCTGCGCATAAACTCTTCCCGGGTAATCATCACAGGCATGGCTTTTTCATCAAGGGGTTCAGGGGTAATGATATAGTTACTGTCACCGGGAACTTGTGATTGAAAAACGGGAACAAGGCGTTTTTGATCCTTGTCGCTCATTTCACTCACTTTACCCTCATCCTTATCGATAATTTTATCCACCACATCAGCATCTACTCTGACAAACTTTGTATTATCAAGTTTTGATTCAAGATGATTGACAAAATGGGTATCTATCTGCCCATCCATCAACAACACATCATAGCCTTTATCTTTGGCGTCATTAATGTATGAGTACTGAGCATCTTTGTCCGTAGCATACAGATAAATCAGCTGTTTATTCTTATCCGTCTGATTGTCTTTGACTATATCTTTATATTCATCAAGTGTAAAATATTTTCCATCTGTATTTTTGAGCAAGACAAAATCTTTGGCACGGTCGTAGAATTTCTCTTCGGTCAACATGCCATACTCAATAAACACTTTCATGTCATTCCATTTTTCTTCAAACTCTTTCCTGTTGGTTTTAAATATCTCCTGAAGTTTGTCAGCCACCTTTTTGGTAATGTGTCCTGAGATTTTCTTTACATTTCTGTCATTTTGCAGGAATGACCGTGAAATATTCAAAGGAATATCCGGGGAATCAATTACCCCGTGCAACAAGGTCAGAAATTCCGGCACAATGCCTTCAACTGAATCTGTGACAAATACCTGGTTGCAATACATTTGAATTTTATTTTTCTGGATATCTATATTTTGGCGTATTTTTGGGAAATACAATATTCCGGTCAGGTTAAAAGGGTAATCCACATTCAGGTGGATATGGAACATTGGTTCCTCCATCACCGATGGATACAATTCCTTATAAAAGGATTTATAACTTTCATCTGACAGGTCTGCAGGCTGCTGTGTCCATGCCGGCTTGGTATTATTAATGATGTTGTCTGCATCTGTTTCTACCTCTTTATCATCTTTCCATTCTTTTTTCTTACCAAAAGCAATGGAAATTGGCAAAAATTTACAATACCGGTCCAGCAATTCATTGGTTTTATCATCTTCAAGGAATTCAGTATTGTCATCATCAATATGCATGATCACATCGGTACCCACTTTTTCACGCTTGGCATCCGTGATGGAAAATTTCGGTGTTCCCTCACATGACCATTTCACAGGCTTAGCCTCTTTTTTCCAAGATTTGGTAATGACCTCCACTTTTTTGCTTACCATAAAACTGGAGAAAAAACCCAGTCCGAAATGGCCGATGATGGCAGCTTTGTCGTCTTTATATTTTTCCAGAAACTCTTCAGCACTAGAAAAAGCGATCTGGTTCAGGTATTTGACCAGTTCTTCTTCGGTCATCCCGACACCATTGTCACTTACGGTGATGGTTTTATTCTTTTTATCCAGTTTAACATGAATGGTTTCATCCTTGAGTTCGTGAGTAGCTTCTCCTTTTTTGATAAGGATTTTCAATTTTTGGGTAGCATCTACAGCATTGGAGATAATTTCACGAAGAAATATTTCCTGGTCTGAATACAGGAACTTTTTTATAACAGGAAAAATGTTTTCACTGGTGACAGCAATTTTACCTTTACGCATAGTTCAATATTTTTTGAATTAATACTTTATTATTTCAGCAGCTTGAAACAAAGTTTATGCCAATGGTAAGTTTATGACAAAAAGGCAGGAAGCCTGTCAACCAAAATCAGAAATTGGTAAAATACAGGATTAAAGATGCTAAAACGACAGCTATCATAACAAAGGTAAAAATGTAAGTTGCTCCTTTGCTTTGCTGGTATCGTTTGTCCAGTTCATATTTGGCAGCGAGGCGTTTTATGGTGTTGGAGATGTGATCAAAAGCGTTGTCATCTTTTTTAATAAACGCAGCAGTGGTATAATTTCCGGCTGTTGGTTTGATGTTGAGATTTTCACTACGGGACAAGATAAGCACCTCTGTATCGGGGTTGTGATGCTTGATGATTGACAATAGTTCAGTAACCATTTTGGCGTTATGGTCATCACCGCTTTTGAGCAGGTAATCCAGTATGACAATTTTTTGATTGCGGCGTTTTTTGCAATCCTGAATGTAATGCCGGAGAAATTTTTTGCCTGAGTTGTAGGTGTAAAGATTGTAAGGTAAATCAAGCTGAAAACGTTTCCGGAAATAATTCAGGTACAAATCGTCATCATCCACAAAATATATGTCTATCAGGTAATCTTTTGCCATTTAAAAATCCTTTGAGGGGTTTTGTTTTTTACGTTTTTCTATCTTTTTGTTCTTTTTGTAATTGATGGCGATGTTGGGATCAATGTTAAAGTTATATATCCATCTTTTCCCATCCCATTCGAACGCATCATACGAGTAATCCGGACCATAATATTCATATTTTCCTTTGAATTTTGGATTTCCGGGTGACAGATGATCACAAACAATGATATCATTCTTCTCATTGAACCTGAGTATCATTTGTGCCTGGCTGGAATACCTGAATATGGCCCTGTCCATTTTTTCGCGCACAACCTTAAGCCTTCGGCCACCAAATTCCGGTTCATCATGACGGTTGAATTCAAGCGTTTCTATTACTTTTTGCTGCACCAATGCATCCTGCCCTTTCCATCCCAACAAAGTATATACCGGGGTATTATTATGTTTATTTTCAATCATTTTATAATAAATAGCGCCATACCATTCATCCGGACTTTCATAATCCGGTTCAGCATCAGGATCAATGCTGGTTTTGTCCCTGAGTTCATAATAAAAATATTCGCCATCCTCATTGTTAAACTGAATGAAACCAAAAAAATCATGCCGCATATTATCATACATAATGTTCCATGAAAAAATTCTTACTTTTTCATCCTGAGATTCCAGGATGGTAATATTTTCAAGGGAATCGTAACTGTACTGAAAAGCATCCGGCTCATTTAACATATCACGCATCAACTCCAGAACCATATCATTGGCTTCTATTTTGGCTGTATCGTCAGTAAATTCAGCAGCATCTTTCATATGTTGGCTGATATCCATGATCTGATCATCAATATAACCGGGATTTTCCAGCTCCTGTGCCAGGGTAAATATATTACAACAACACAAACAAGCGATAATTATGTATGAAGCTTTCATGCGTATCGTTTATTTTATGAAACGAAGATACAGTAAAATTTGTTTCATTTCAATGTAATTTTGTTTTTTGATAATTGAAAGATAATAAATTAAAAATTAATTGATTAAAAGGGCATTTTTTTATTTTTGTATTAGTTAAATATGTTAAAGTTAAACGTAAATTTGAACTATTATAATAACCTGAAAAGCTATATGATAATGACATAACGAATTAAAAATATTGAAAATATGGAGCGTTAGC
>JAYENB010000038.1:0-5038 GCA_034721855.1 Bacteroidota bacterium | reverse complement strand
GCATAGTAGTGAACCGATGGGGCCGCACAATTTATGAATGGGATAATTATGAAGATGAAGAAGCCGGCTGGAATGGGAAACTCAGTGGTGGTAATTATGCAACCACCGGTGTGTATTTTTACATCATCAAAGCTGAAGGCAGAGATGGATATGAGTATGATTTGCAGGGGCCGTTTCATTTGATTAGAACAAAATAAAGTTATTGCAATTGCTGTGTATCAATAAGCATACGGCATTGTAAACAGACATGTTGTTGTGTTGTATTATTTTATAAACTTAATAACCAAAATTCATTGTATTATGAAAAAATTGAATTTAATTCTTCTGTCAATCCTGGCTTTTGCTTTTTCACTAAATGCACAGGAAATTTCATTTAGTTTCACTGGAAACCATACATGTGAGTATGCTCCCTTAGACAGCGTTTTGGTTGAAAACCTTACACAAAGCGGTGACACGGTCTTATATTGGAATGATACTGTATTAACTTTTGATTTAACCGGTGTTGAAATGCCCACCACTATGGAAAATGATTTTTACGTGTCACAAAATTATCCCAATCCGTTTTCATCACAAACAAAGATTGATGTATTTGTTCCCGAACAGGATGATTTTACCATCAATGTTTTTGATGTCACCGGTAGATTGGTAGTGAAATATAAAGATTATTTGGAAAGAGGTTTGCACAATTTTACGTTTGCTGCAGGGAATTGCAATAACTATATACTGACGGTGAATTCAACAAAATTCCTGCAAAAGATATTAATGATTCGTGTTGGTTCTGATGATCAATCGGCAGCCGAGTTTACTTATAACGGAATTATTCCTCAATCAAAGTCATTATTGAAATCAGGCAAATCATATTTTCCTTATGAAATTGGGGATGAACTGAGATTTACAGGCTTTATTGATGGTGATTATGCAGAAATTACTGATAATCCAACAACAGATCAGGATTATGTTTTTGATGTGAATAATTCAACCCTTGATGCCCCTGGAACCATTAGTGGAAACATCACTGTTTGCGGAGAAGATAGCGGTGAAACTTACAGTATTGCTGCTGTGGATGGTGCGCTGTCATATACGTGGACAGTGCCTTCGGGGGCAAGCATTACCAGTGGACAAGGAACAACAAACATAACAGTGGATTTTGGTACCAGTTCCGGAGATATTTGCGTGACTGCAAATAATGAATGTGGTGTAGGCACACCTTCCTGTCAAACCATTACTGTTAGTGATCCTGTAGTTACCATTACCGGTGATACGGAAATCTGCGATGGTGAATCTACAACCCTGACAGCGAGCGGCGGAACATCCTACCAATGGAATATCGGTTCAACTGATCCTTCAATTGATGTATCAGGTAATGGTACATATATGGTAACGGTAACCGATGTGAATGGTTGTACATCAGTTGGTGATATAACAGTAACAGTCAATCCTAATCCAATAGCCGATGCCGGATCAGATGAAACAATGTGCGGCGGAGGCAGTGTTGAAATTGGTGGTTCCCCAACAGCGAGTGGTGGCAGTGGGGGTACATATAGTTATGGATGGAACCCGTCAACGGGATTAGACAATGTAACCATCGCCAATCCCATCGCCAGCCCAACTTCTACAGAAACATATACTGTTTTTGTGACAGATGAGAATGGTTGTACTGCAACTGATGAAATCACTCTTTCTGTCCTTCCTGCTCCTACCGCGGATGCAGGGAGTGATGAATCGTTGTGTGAAGGTGGTAGTGTTGTGATCGGTGGTTCACCGACAGCCAGTGGGGGCAGTGGCAGTGGATATACCTATGCATGGGGTCCGTCAACGGGATTAAGCAATACAACAGTTGCCAATCCGATAGCCAACCCTGTTTCTACACAAATTTATGCGGTAACCGTTACCGACGTCAATGGTTGTACTGCTACTGATGCAGTAACGGTAACAATTAATTCCAATCCAACGGTGAATGCTGGTGCTGATGTAACAATTTGTGAAGGAAACAGCACCGTAATTGGTGGTTCACCAACGGCCAGTGGATCCGGTGGATATACCTATGCATGGAGCCCCACAAGCGGATTAAACGATGCAACAAGTGCCAATCCAACAGCCAACCCTGCTTCTACAGAAACTTATACTGTTTTTGTGACAGATGAGAATGGTTGTACTGCTACTGATGAAGTCACGCTTACTATCATTCCTGCTCCTACTGCTGATGCAGGTAGTGATGAAATATTGTGTGAAGGTGGCAGTGTTGAAATCGGAGGCTCGCCAACGGCCAGTGGTGGCAGTGGAAGCGGATATACATATACATGGGTCCCCTCAACAGGATTAAGCAGTACAACAGTTGCTAATCCGATAGCTAACCCTATTTCTTCACAAACTTATGCGGTAACCGTTACCGACGTCAATGGTTGTACTGCTACTGATACAGTAACGGTAACAATTAATCCCAATCCAACGGTGAATGCTGGTGCTGATGTAACCATTTGTGAAGGAAACAGCATTGAAATTGGTGGTTCTCCAACAGCCAGTGGGACTGGTGGATATACCTATACCTGGGCCCCTGCAAGCGGATTAAACGATGCAACAAGTGCCAATCCAATGGCCAGTCCTGCTTCTACAGAAACGTATGTTGTAACTGTAATTGATGGAAACGGATGCTCTGGGGCTAATGATATAACGGTAACAGTCAATCCTAATCCAACGGCTATTGCAGGTAGCAATTCACCTCTTTCCGTGGGTGAAGATTTACTCCTGACAGAAACAGGGGGAGATGCTGCATCCTGGAGTTGGAGCGGCCCAGATGGGTTTAACACAAACGTTCAAAATCCAACTATTCCTTCAGTCACCACTGCAGCCAGCGGCACTTACACAGTTAATGTTACAGATGCAAATGGGTGTACAGCTTCTGATGATGTTACGGTAACCGTTACCGATGACCCTATTGCTGATGCCGGTGATGATCAAACAATTTGTGTTGGTGGCAATGTAGAAATTGGAGGATCTCCGACAGCCAGTGGTGGCAGTGGTGGAGGATATACTTATGCATGGAGCCCCGCAAACGGTTTAAGCAGCACCACAGTTGCCAATCCAATAGCCAGCCCGGCTTCAACAGAAACATACATTGTGACCGTAACCGATGGAAATCTCAATACAAATACTGATGCCGTAACGGTTACAGTAAGCGAGCCAAACCCTTCCATTTCATATAATGATCCTGTTTGTGATGGTGGTGTTCTGGATTTAGAAGGTTTGCCTTCAGGCATGACTTTATACAATTGGATGGGACCAGATAGTTTTTCTTCTACCGATGAAAATCCTTCTATTGTGGATGTTACAACGACTGCCAGCGGCACTTATTATTTAACAGTAACTGACAGTTATGGGTGTACAGGGGCAACAAGTACAAGCATTACAATAAATGATAATCCAACTGCTGATGCCGGAACTGAGGAAACAATTTGTATCGGTGAAAGTATTGGAATCGGTGGCTCGCCAACAGCGAGTGGTGGCAGTGGAAGTGGATATACCTATGCATGGAGCCCCGCAAGCGGATTAAGCAGCACTTCAGATGCGAATCCAAATGCTACCCCTGATGCAACAACAACATATTCTGTTACGGTAATAGATGGCAATGGGTGTACGGCCATAGATACCGTGCAAATAACCGTTAATGACCCCAATGCTCAGATTACAAGCAACTCTCCTGTATGTTATCACGACGAGATTACTTTGTCTGGAAGCCCTAATGGTATGAACTCTTATGCATGGACAGGACCTGCATGGGGGAATACACAAAATGGACAGGATCAAACCGTAAATTGGGCTACTTCAGGGGATGAAGGTTGGTATGAGCTTACCGTTGAAGATAATAATGGATGTACAAGTTCAACCAGTGTGTATGTTATTGTCATTACTGGTGATCCGGATGCACCAACAGCAGCGTCTCATACTGTTGGCCCGGATTCCATTGTATGGCATTGGAATTCTGTTGCTGCTGCAACCGGTTATAAATACAATACCACGGATGATTATGGCTCAGCAACTGATAATGGAACAGACACAAGTTTTCTTCAAACAGGATTAACCTGTGGAACACCCTACTCATTGTATGTTTGGGCTTATGATGATTGTGGTGGCACTTCCGTATCTGTTGAATTGACAACATTTACAGAATCTTGTGGCCCATTTGTATGTGGCGATTATTTAATTGATACCAGGGATGGGTCTGCTTACGAGACCTTGCAAATTGGTAACCAATGCTGGATGGTGGAAAATTTAAATTACGCTGGCAATGTAAATGGAAGTAGCTGGTGTTATGATGATGATCCATTAAATTGTGACACTTGTGGCCGGTTGTATGATTGGGCTGCTGCTATGGAAGGGGCTTCCCCTAGTGAAACTAACCCAAGTGATGTGCAGGGTGTGTGCCCGGATGGATGGCATATCCCGAGTGATGATGAATGGAAAGAACTCGAAGGCGAAGTGGATGTTACCTATAATTATGGAGATTCTGAATGGAATGCTGATGGAAACAGGGGGGAGGATGCTGGAAGCGCATTAGCCGGAGATGCTTCCTTATGGACAGATGGAACGCTTGAGGCGCATGCCAGCTTTGGAACAAGTGGGTTTAATGCCCTGCCTGGTGGACGCCGGACAACTACTCCCAGTTATACCGGTATTGGTGACTATGCTTATTTTTGGAGTACAACAGAGGATGATTTTTTCTATACTGATGCAATGAGTCGCAGTTTGAATTATAATGTTGTAAAATCAATTCGTTATAATAACAATAAGGACACCGGCATGAGTGTGCGTTGTGTACAAGATTAGGTGCATGTAGCTAAAATAAATCAGAAAAAAACTGGTAAATAATATTGATACCCAGTTTAATAAAAAGTTTATTTTTTGTAAAGGAATATTTTTTGTAGTTTTATAATCTCAAGGGCAACCTATGATTATTTGTAACGTCATATAAGTGAAATAAATAATATACAAGGGTATAAGTTGCTAATATTGAGCCGATTAAGAAAATGAGGCAATATTA
>JAYENB010000037.1:0-24272 GCA_034721855.1 Bacteroidota bacterium | reverse complement strand
AGTTTATGTATCCTTGCTCCAAGCGTTTCGGGAGTGTCATTGGAATAAACAGGACATCGTGCCTGTAAAATTATATTTCCTTCATCGTATATTTCATTCACGTAATGTATGCTGATGCCGCTTTCTGTCTCCTTGTTTTGCAATACTGCCTTGTGTACCTTATCTCCATACATGCCTTTCCCGCCGTATTTTGGCAACAATGCCGGATGGATGTTGATGATCCTGGTTTTGTAAGTGTGTACAATTTTTGATGGGATTAAAGCAAGAAACCCTGCCAGCACAATAAGGTCAATCTCATATTTTTTTAACTCCTGAAGCAGAAAATCACAGTTATTCAAGTTTTTTTTGTCAACAAAAATATGATCAATCCTTAATTTTTCTGCCCGTTTCATAACGCCTGCGGTTTTCTTGTTGGAAACAATCAAAACCACTTCTGCCATTTGGTTATCAGCAAAATGGAGAGCAATACTTTCGGCATTTGTCCCCGCTCCTGATGCAAAAATTGCAATGTTTTTCATGGCTTAAATTTTTATTAACCGCTTTTATTTAAAACCCTCTTTTGATTTTTTAATTATTATCTTGGTCTTATTTAAAGGCGAGTAAAGATCGCTTGAACCGATTACTTTAAATTCTGAACGCCTGTTTTTTGCTCTTCCTTCGGGATTATCAGTTCCATCAGGATTTGTATTTGGAGCTATTGGTTTATTCTCTCCAAAGCCTCTCGGAATCATTCTTTTTTTGTCAATACTGTTGTCAATTAAGTAATCAACAACACTTTCTGCCCTTTTTTGAGATAATTCCATATTAAATTTATCACTACTAACACTATCTGTATGAGAGCTTATCTCTACAATTATATCAGGAGTGGATTTAAGTAAAAATAATAGTTGTTCATCTATAGTTTTCTTTGCCTCTGGTGTTAACTCGGCTTTTCCGTATTCATAATAAATATTTTCCAGGATAATAGGATTTTCTGTTATAATATATATTCCTATGTTAATATTTTTTTCATCTCTGTTTTCAGTATTAAACAAATGTTGCTTGCTGAAATAACCTTTTTTACTTACAACTAATTTATATTTTTTATCAGCTTCAATATTCATATCAAAATGTCCGCTTTTACTGGTACTACCTAATGATATTAAATTCTCGCCATCTTTGCTAATATCATAAATCTTAATTTGGGCGTCTTCAATAATTTCACACTCCTCAGGATGGTATTTTATTAAAGAATCGATTTCTCCGTTATTATTATCAAATATCCTATTAATTTTTTTTGGAGTACTTTTTAATATTTCGTAAACATTTCCTGTAAGATTAAACTCAATTTTTACTTTTTCTTCTTTTTTTACTTTTTCTTCTTTAAAATAAGAATAAATATCATAGCAACAATTTGGATGTAATGTGTATAAAGCATCCTCTCTGTTTGAAACAAAAAAGCCAGTGTTTTTTTCAATACCCTTAGAGAAATAAATATCATCTACTGAAGAATTAAGAGGTTTCCCCATATTTACGGGTTCATCCCATGAGCATTCACTTCCTTTTGAATAAAAAATGTCATATCCGCCAATTCCCGGATGACCATCTGAACTAAAATAAATAACAGAAGAATCATTATTATAAAAAGGTGTCAATTCATCTTTATCAGTATTTATTATTTTTCCTGCATTTTTTGGTTTCGAAAATTCATTTGTATCATGGGTATAAACAGTGTACCAAATATCAATACCGCCCTCTCCTCCGGGGCGATCCGAAGCAAAATAAATAATTTCTTTCCCCTCTTTACTTTCAATGGCAGGATGTGTTGAGGTATAATTACGCTTGTTTATATTATTTCCTATTTTTACAGGGGTGCCAAATTCCCCCGACAGTTTATGAGATATATAAAGAGCACAGTTCAGCTTATGTTTATCGGTTATCATACAGCGTGTAAAATAAAACCGCTTACGATCGGGAGTAAAAACACCGTTACCTGTGTTTACATTTTTTTTGTTAAAAGGACCTTCAAATCTTTCACCTCCCATCCATCTGTTATTTTCGTATTTGGCTATATAAAACTTGCTTACAGGTGGTACTTCATTTAATGAATCATTCATGTTGTAATATAAATTCTCCTGTGTTCTCAAAGACGAGTAAAGTAATGTTGTTCTGTCAATCTGAAACGGAGCAAAATCAATATGCACCTTGTTTACTGATTCATTAAGATGTTTAATATGAACTGTTTTATCTTTTGTTAACTCAACCCCTTTTTTACATCCCTTTATTTGATTATCAAGAATAAATCCGGATATATCAGTATTTTTATTCAAGCTTTTAAACTTGTTAAAAGCTTGTTTTGCTTTTGAATACTCACCAGTCATTTTAAGCATTTTGCCGTAATAATACAGAGCTTCGGGAATAATCTTAGATTTGTTTTTATAAATTTTCTCGTAAGCTTTAAGTGCTTTCGGATAATTTTTCGTATTTCTGTATAATTCTGCCAACTTAAAAAGTGTATTATAATCGTTTTCTTTTTTTTCTAAATAAGCCTCATAGTAATCTATAGCCTGATAATTAGCACCAATACGTTCGGCAGATTTAGCATAATTTTTAAGTTTAGAGGCGCTTAAAGATTTGTAATTATCATTCTGTGAGTAAGCGATGCTTACACAAAATATTACAATAAAAAACAACAGGTATTTTCTAATATACATCACAAGGAATAATAATTTTTTCAAATTCTTTGTAAAAAGTTTTATATATAATTGCAAATTCCAATGCACCGTGGTTATTTGTAGCTTCACTAAGTTTTGAAACATTCATATCCCAACTTACTCCAATTGTCCAGTGATTAAAATAAATTCCTCCGGTTATAATAACAGCATCAATATTTCTCGAAAACCCGTTTCTCATATATATGCCTATAAAAGGAGCACGTAAAAGACCACTGACATTAGAAAAATTATAAACTCCTTGTGTACCAAAAACCAGATCACTTGCAGCAGAGTGAGTCATATATAAAGCATGTGGTTTAAACCAAAACCTGCTACCCAAAGGGATAGACGACTGTGCATAATAAACCTGTCGAACAGAAAGTTTATTATTCAATCCTGTAAAACTTTCCGATGGTTGGTTTAAATGAAAAAAAGCAGCACCAATTTCTGCATCAATTTTTTTAAACCCTGGTTTCCATATTAAACCTGCATTTATATCAAAGTATGAAACTGCTGTACCTTCAAGTGAAACCTGTGATGACACTGATGGATTATAATATCCTGTTTGCTGATTATATTGGTCAGGAAAAGTAATGCCATCGGTAGAAAATTTTTTCATTACGTATCCCGGTTGAATTCCTAATAAAATTTTATTTCTGTTAAAAACTTTATGATAAGAAAGAGACAGAAAAAATTTGTTAACATTCAGATTTTGTCCGCCCGACTGATCGTTTAAGTAAATAAAACCGGCGTTTATTTTGTCGTCACCTTTTAATAAAAATGTACGGTCTAATCCAATAGATGTGGTCTGATAAGGGAATGAAAAAGCATCCCATTGCCTTCTGTAATTATTCATAAATCGCAATTTTCCGTCAAAATTTCCTGTTGATGCAGGATTTAATGTTAACGGAGAAAAATAAAATTGAGAAAAATGTATGTCCTGAGCTAATGCAAGGCTGGCAAAGCTTACAGTAGTTATTAATAATATTATCTTGAAATAAAATCGCATGTTTTATTGTAATTCTTGTAACCATTCACTGTGTCAAAGTTAAACAAAATTTTTGAAATTTTCTGTTGTTAATTACTTTTTTTTATCTTTGTAAAAAACTGTGAACGGAACGGTTACGATAAAAATAATATGCGTTTTTGTTTTATAATATTTGTTTTATTATCCCTGCTGATAAAGCAAGCTGACAGCCAGGTTACAGCTGATTTTTCGGTAAATCAGTCTTCCGGTTGTAACCCGTTGAATGTAATTTTTACTGATGAATCTCAAGGCAATATTGCTTCATGGCAATGGGATTTTGGTAACGGAAATACTGGCAGCGCTCAAAATGTACAGGAATATTATAACACTCCCGGAACATATACTGTATCATTGGTTGTTTCTGACGGAACAAATACCGATACAGCTTATATGGATATTGAAGTTTATGCAATACCGGAGGTTTTTATCACAACAAGTACCGGAAGCATGGGATGTATCCCGCTTAATGTAAGTTTCGAAGATTCCACGATTTTGGGAGATACAACAATCGCTGATTGGTCATGGACATTTGGCGATGGTGGAGGTTCTACTCAATCTAATCCTAATCATACATACAACGAAGCAGGTAATTATTCTGTTTATTTAAAAGTTGTGGATGAAAATGGGTGTTGGGACGAAAAAACATTTCCTGATTATGTAAGAGTGTCTGATTTACCAGAGGTGAATTTTACAGTTGATAATTCTTATTCATGTACAGATAACTTTAACGTAAATTTTACTAATAATTCTTCAGGAACAGGCGAACTTACATATCTTTGGGATTTTGGTGACAGTAGTTATTCAACAGATTCCTGTCCGTCGCATACCTTTGAAGATTACGGATTATATACAGTTACACTAAGTGTTACTGACGAAAACGGTTGTTCCGATTCTCTTACTCAATCAAACTTTATACAAGTAATAGAATTAAATACTTCTTTTTCTTTAACAAGTGATACTGTTTGTTCCGGTAATAATTTGCCAATTACTAATACATCTACCGGAGCATATTATTATCAATGGACTTTTGGAACAAACGATACTATCACTGATGAAAATCCGGCATATTCATACTCAACACCCGGAAATTATGAAATAAACCTTACTGCTTACTCACAAGACAGCCTATGTGTTGAAATATATACCGATACAATATTTGTGGATAATGTTCAGGCTTATTTTGTTAAAGATACATCTATAGCTTGTTCTGTTCCTTTTGAAGTAGCTTTTTCAGATTCATCAACTAATGCGATTAGTTGGCAATGGGATTTCGGCGACGGAAATACCTCTAATCAGCAAAACGATACAAATATTTATATAAACGAAGGAGAGTATCAGGTAAATTTGAGTGTTACAAGCCCTGCTGGTTGTACATCAACTTATTCCGATTCTGTTATTATTGATTTTCCTGATGTTGTGTTTGATATGGATACAACAATGGGATGTATTCCGCTTACTGTAAATTTTTCAGAAAACAGCTCTTCAATAAGTCCAATTGTTGACTGGAACTGGGATTTTGGTGACGGAGATACAAGTACTTTGCCAAATCCTTCACACACATATAATACAGATGGTAATATGTTTGTTTATTTACAAGTTACAGACTCTTTGGGTTGCTCAAATACCGACAGCCTGTTAATTACTACCGGTGATACGATTGATTTTTCATTTACTGTAAATGCTGATACTGCATGCTCAAGAGATATGATAGAATTTGATTTTTATTCTGATGATTCTATTAATTCAAACTACTGGTCGTGGGATTTCGGTGACGGTGGTGTATCAAACGAAGAAGACCCTCAATACCAATACACTGATACTGTAGGTGACTTTGACATCTCTCTTGTTGTGGGTTACAACGGTTGTTTGAGCGATACTATTGACAGCATCAGCATGATACATATTATAGGCCCTGCTATGGATATAAGCCCTGATTTTTCTTGCGATAGTGTGTTTACACACTTTTTTCAGTGTCACCTTGCTTCTGGAACCAGAATATACTGGGATTTTGGTGATGGTATATCTGATTCTCTTATATTTAACACAGATACAACTGTGGATTTTAATATTGAACACACTTACGATTCTACTAGTACAGGAGATTTTAATGTTGTTTTTACATCATATAACGATAGTGCTTCTCAGAATTGTGTCTTTGTTGATACTGTCCCTATTTATGTAGGACAGGTATTGGCAAATTTTGTTACTTCAGACAGTATTTGTGCTAATGAAGAGGTTATGTTTATAGCTGATTCTTCAGATCATACAATAGATTATCAGTGGGATTTTGATGATGGTACTTTGGAAACAACTGTTAATGACACTATATACCATATTTTCCCACAAAGAGGTATTTATAATGTTGAATTAATTGTTACTGATTCGGTAAATTGTTCTGAAATAATTACTAAGCCTGTTAAAGTTTATCAGCCTGTTGCCGGATTTATTTCAGATACTATTGGCTGCATCCCTTTTAATTTAAACCTTACAGATACTACTGTTACTGATACAGGAATAGTTAGTTGGTTATGGGATTTTGGTAACGGTGATTCTTCACTATTACAGAATCCAACAACTACTGAATATACAGAACTTAATGATTATACAATTAAACTAAAAGTCACAGATTCTATTGGTTGTATGGATTCAACAAGTTTAACAATAAGAGCTTCTAAACCAAAAACCCTATTTGATGTAAACGATAGATATATTTGTGTAGGAGACTCTGTTCGTTTCAATAATCAAACAAGTTCTTTTTCAGGTTTCGGATTAGAATATGAATGGAATTTTGGCGACGGAAATACTTCTAATATGCCTGATACCTATGTATGGCATACTTACAATGATACAGGCACATTTAGTGTATCTCTTACTGCAATTGACACTGTACTTAATTGCGATTCAGTATTTACAAGATTAGATTATATTAATGTACAAGCATATCCTGATGTTGATTTTATGGCTGATACAACTTATTATGGTTGTTATCCTCATTCATTCTTTTTTACAAATCTTACACAACCTTTTTACAGTAGTTATATTGACAGTGTAAGCTGGTATTTTGGAGATAATCAACCTCCTACATCTTATTTAGATTCTTTGTTATATACATACAATTATCCGGGAACTTATGATGTAAGCTTACGGGTTGTTTCTACGAATGGTTGCATAAGCGACACAACAAAAACAGAGTATATTGAAGTAGGAGGACCTTATGCTAATTTCAATTTTCCCGATACAGCCTGCATGGGAGAAAAAGTATGGTTTAATCTATCTGATACTATGAATTTATCTCATTACCAATGGTTCTTCAGGGACGGAAATGTTACAACCGAATATAACGATACATCCGTAAGTCATGTTTATGAACAATATGGATGGTTTAAACCGGTGCTGATTCTACAAAGTGATTTGGAAGGAACATGCCCTATAGATTTTGAAGATAGTATATATATTCATAAAATAATTACAGATTTTACAGGTGCAGATACTGCTGTTTGCGGAGTACCTTATACAGTAAGTTTTAATGATAATTCTTCTGCCGATAATCCTATAAATTCTTATGAATGGAATTTCGGGGACGGAAATACAAGCACACAGGAAAATCCTCAAAATACTTATACCTCAGATTCTACTTATTATGTAACTTTAATTAGCCAAAGTGATTACGGCTGCTCAGATACTATAACAAAGCCTTTTACTGTTTATGCATTACCTGTGGTTTATACATGTGCTGATACTACTATTTGTACAGGTGATTCAATTATTATTACTGTCGGTGGAGGTTCTGAATATATCTGGACACCTGATCAGGATTTAAGTAACGACAGTATTAGTAATCCTTATGCATACCCCGAAACTACTATACAATACAATGTACTTGTTACAGATACTAATTCGTGCCAGAATACAGGAACGGTTACGGTTTATGTACAAGAATATCCCTATATTGATGTTTCTAATGATACTACAATTTTTCTTGGCGATACAATACAAATTAATGCTTCTTCAGGGCAGGGAGTTAGCTTTGTTTGGTCTCCAAATGAAATGATAAGTTGTACAAATTGTGCTTCACCAAATGTTTCACCATTTAAAACTGTAGAATATACAGTTATAGCAACTGACAGCAATGCGTGCTTCTCCCCTGATGCCACAGTTATTGTTGAAGTAAGATCTGCTACTGTTGATGTTCCAAAAGCATTTACTCCAGACGGTAATCCGCCAAATAACGAAGTTCATGTTAATGGTATTGGTTTAAAAGAATTAGTTGAATTTAAGATTTATAACAGATGGGGGGAATTAGTTTTTGAAACAACTGATTTAGAAAAAGGATGGGACGGCTCTTATAAAGGAAATCCCCAAAATGCTGATACTTATGTGTATATAGTTAAAGCAAGAACTTTCGACGGTAGAATTTTAAATAAAAAAGGACAAATTTTGCTTATTAGATAACCACGATGACATGATACTAAGTAGTGGATATAAGAAAACTATTGGATTAAAAAAATAACAAACATCAAATAACAAATAACGTAACCATTATTTACAGAAACCTTTATGACTGATTAGTAACCAATATTTTTATCTTATCAAAAAAGTTCTGTTTTATTTGGGAATATAATTTATAAATTTGTTTCTTTGTAAGCTCAAAACAAAACTCAAAATTAGTATTATTAACATAAAAAACATAACTATGTCTGATTTTGCATCTAAAGTAAAAAGTATCATCGTTGACAAATTAGGTGTTGACGAAAACGAGGTAACTCCAGAAGCCAGTTTCACAAATGATCTGGGCGCTGATTCACTGGATACAGTAGAACTTATTATGGATTTTGAAAAAGAATTTGACATTTCAATTCCCGACGAAGAAGCAGAAAAAATTGGCACTGTTGGTGGTGCCATCAAATACATTGAAGAAAACACCAAGTAATATATATTATTGAAATCCCATTTTATGGAACTAAAACGTGTCGTTGTAACAGGCATAGGTGCAGTTACACCCTTGGGTAATAATGTTTCTGACCTTTGGGAAGCCGTGTCACAGGGAAAATCAGGTTCTGATTGGATAACGCATTTTGATGCATCTGCTTTCAAGACAAGGTTTGCCTGTGAAGTAAAAGACTTTGATCCCAAAGCACGCATTGATCGTAAATTGGTCCGCAAAATGGATCGTTTTACGCAGTATGCCATGGCATCTGTGGCTGAAGCTTTGGAAAATTCAAAGCTGATGGAAGATGATAATCTTGATAAAGATAATGTGGGTGTCATCTGGGCATCGGGAATCGGTGGGATGGAAACCCTCATTGATGAAATAAAAAATTTCATCAGAAATGATATGAAACCCCGGTTCAGTCCGTTTTTCATACCTAAAATCATATCGGATATTGCTGCCGGATACATCAGCATGAATTATGGATTCAGAGGGCCAAATTTTGCTACCGTTTCAGCCTGTGCATCTTCTTCAAATGCCATCATTGATGCTTTTAATTACATCCGACTGGGAAAAGCCAGTGCTTTCGTAACCGGCGGGTCTGAAGCAGCCATTAATGAAGCAGGTGTTGGTGGTTTTGGTTCTATGCAGGCAATTTCCAGGAACAACGATGAGCACAAAACAGCGTCACGGCCATTCTGTGCTACACGTGATGGATTTGTTATGGGTGAAGGAGGAGGAGCCATTATCCTCGAAGAATATGAACACGCTGTAAAACGTGGTGCTCCTATTTATGCTGAAATTATTGGTGGGGGAATGTCTGCTGATGCACATCATTTAACAGCGCCTGACCCCGAAGGCGGAGGGGCTGCACTGGTTATGAAAAGAGCCCTGGAGGATGCCATGATTGATCCTGAAAAAATCGATTATATTAATGTGCACGGTACTGCTACTCCAACAGGCGATGCGGCTGAACTGAAAGGTGTATATTCTGTTTTTGGCAATAACAGTTTTGAATTAAATTTAAGTTCAACAAAATCCATGACAGGCCACTTACTGGGTGCTGCAGGGGCTTTGGAGTCAATACTGTCAATTCTAGCCATCAACAACAACCTGGTTCCACCAACCATCAATCTTCAAAAATGGGATGAAAACATTGATAAGCGATTTAACCTGACGCTCCATAAGGCACAGGAGAGAAAGATCAATTATGCCATGAGCAACACATTTGGTTTTGGCGGGCATAATACCTCTGTAGTTTTTAAGGCTTTCGATAAATAATATTTTGTGGTTGTTATAAGGTGGTTCAAACATCTGTTTTTTTGTGGTAAAAAACATAGGCAATTGTACTTTATGCTTAAATCGTTGCTCGGGTTCCATCCGGTTGATTTAAGCTTGTATCAAATTGCTTTGCGCCACAAATCTGCCAGCATTATTGACCACAATCATAAAGTCAACAACGAAAGGCTTGAGTTTCTCGGGGATGCTGTTATCGATTTGGTGATTTCTGATTTTTTGTACAGGACATATCCCGAGCATGATGAAGGAACTTTGAGTTTGTTGAGGGCAAACATGGTGCAACGTAAAACCATGAACGATATTGCAGTTAAAATGAGCATTCCGGATATCCTGCTTACCGATGATAATGTATCCAAACAAACAAAAAATATTTACGGAAATGCCCTTGAGGCAATTGTAGGGGCAGTGTATGCTGACAGGGGGTATAGGTATTGCTGTATATTCATTGAGAAGCAGTTTATTTCCGGGTTTGAAAAGGATAAAGTATTGCAGGCACAATACGATCATAAATCATTATTGCTTCATTTGGTTCAGGATAAAAAATGGGATTTAACATTCGATACCTTTGAACAAATTGAATCGACAGAAACACAAGTACATTTTGAATCCCATGTCCTGATTAACAAAAATTATATATCACAGGGAAAAGGATGGTCAAAGAAAGAAGCAGAACAAAACGCTGCCAAAAAAGCCCTTGATAAACTATGAATTTAATCTTATCTTTACATCAAAAGATAAAACACCTGTGACAAAAGAAAAACGCCTGAAATACGTTCCTGTTCCTGATTTTAACTTGATTGCAATAGCTTCCAGTGAAGATGCTTACAGGCTGTCATGGGTCATTAATCAGTTGTTTGGTATCCAATTAAAACGAACTGAGCCCCTCCGTGTTTGGGACGAAAAAACAGAAAATCCCAGGGATTTTGTGTGCTATACATATACGAGTGCATCACAACAAAGCGATTGCAGATTGATATCCAACAAATCAGAATCAGGTTTGCTTGAATCCAAATACAGTAAATTCGATTATTTTTTGCAGATTCGACATTTCCCCGGTTTTCAGATGACGGAATTGGTTGAACAATTAAACACTCAAAAAGATATTTTAATGGCTGTACAAATAACATCCCCCGGCAAAGCATTGACACAAAAATTGATGATATAAAGAATGGTTGATTATGGATACATTGAATTTTGAATTATTGAAAAAACTAAGTGAAGCTTCAGGAATCAGTGGATTTGAAACTGAAATACGGAACTTGATCCGCAGTGAAATACAAGGCTTGGTTGATGATATAAGCATTGATAATATGGGTAACCTGACCGCTTTCAGGAAAGGACAAGAACGCAAAAAATTAATGATAGCGGCCCACATGGATGAGATTGGATTCATCGTTACCCACCTTGAAGACAATGGTTTTTTGAGGTTTACCAGTATAGGAGGCTTTGATCCCAAAACGCTTACGTCTCAACGGGTTGTGGTTCACGGGAAAAAGGATGTTATCGGGGTGATGGGTTCTAAACCAATCCATGTTATGGATGATGAGGAAAAGAAAAAAAATCCCAAAATCAAAGATTATTTTATTGATACCGGCATGAGCAAAAAAGCCCTGGAAAAATTGGTGGAACCCGGAAATGCTGTGACCCGCGAAAGAAATTGCATCCAAATGGGAGATTGTTACAACGGGAAATCCCTCGACAACAGGGTGTCTGTTTTTGTGCTCATAGAAACCCTGAAAGCGTTAAAAGAAAAACAATTACCATACGATTTGTATGCCGTTTTTACCGTTCAGGAAGAAGTCGGATTAAGAGGGGCGCATGTTGCCAGCTTGCAGATTGAACCAGATTTTGGCATTGGACTGGATACTACCATTGCGTATGATGTGCCTGGTGCCCAGCCTCATGAAATGGTGACACGTCTGGGCGAAGGGACAGCCATAAAACTCATGGATTCGTCTGCCATTGCAGATCAGCGTATGATCAGTTTTATGAAAGAAACTGCCAAACGTAATAAGGTAAAATTTCAAACCGAAATCCTTGCCGCGGGTGGTACGGATACTGCTTTTATCCAGCGAATGAACAAAAGCGGTGCCATTGCCGGGGCTGTTTCAATACCAACACGGCACATTCATCAGGTGGTGGAATCAGTTCATAAAAATGATGTTCAGGCAAGCATTGAGTTGCTGGTCGCCTGTATATTGGAAATGCATAAGGGAAACTGGGAATATTAACAGGAACCGCTGTATTCAAAATACAATAGAACCAAATAACTATTATTTATCAATCATTCATTAGAATAAGACCATAGAAAATCATGGGTGTAGTAATCAGGCAAAGCATTAAAGGCTCGGTATATTCGTACCTGGGAGCTGTCATTGGCTTTGTGAATGTTGGGTTTTTGATGCCGCTGCTGCTGAAAACCAACCAGATTGGTTTGATCAATGTGCTGGTGGCTATGGCTGTAATGATTTCTCAATTTGGCACCTTGGGTTTTGTCAATGTCACCTTACGGTTTTTCCCTTTTTTTAAAACAAAAGACAAAAAACACCATGGATTTTTAAAATTGCTTTTGTTGTTTGGGTTTGTTGGTTTTGCCTTATGCCTTATCATCTTTTTTTTGATGCAGGACAAATTGATAGCCAATAATATTGATAAATCACCCTTACTGGCAGAAAATATTTATTATTTGATTCCTTTCATGTTGGCTTCCCTGTTTTACCTGTTGTTTGACGGGTTTTACAGGGCTATTTATCGCGCCAGTACGGCTGCGTTTTTTAAAGATTTGTTTTTCAGGCTGTTTAATCTTTTTAACCTTGGCTTGTATTATTTTGCTCTTATCGATTTTCACACATTTTTAAATTTATATGTGCTGTCCTTTGCATCCCCTGCTGTGTTAATGTTTCTTCATTTGCTCTATATTGGGGAATTCCGATTGTCGGGGTCATTAAGGCAAAAAGAAACGGGATTTTATAAAAAATTGGCAGCCGTGGCTTTTTTTGGACTGATATCCGGCTTTTCAGGTATAGCCATGTTGAATATTGACAAGTACATGGTCAATCATTTTCTCGATCTGGATGCCACCGGCGTATATTCCATCGCTTTCTTTTTTGGTTCAATGATATGGATTCCCGGTAGGGCGATAAGCAGAATTTCCGTCCCAATTCTTACGGATGCATTTAAACAAAAAGATGATAATAAAGTCAGAGATATTTATTATAAAACCACTGCGTCCATGTTGTTGATAGGGGTTATATTGTTTGTTTTTCTGTGGGCAAACATTCATAATGTGTTTCGTATTTTGCCAGAGGCGTATGAATCGGGACGATGGGTAATGTTTTTCATTGCCATTGCATTTATCCTGAACCTGGCATCGGGGTTTAGCAATGCAATCTTGCTATATTCTAATTATTACCGGTTACATTCAATCATGATGATTTCTTCTGTTGCCTTAATTGTTATCCTCAATATCATTTTTATTCCTTTACTTGGCATAACAGGTGCCGCCTTGGCTACAACCCTCACCTACCTGTCATTAGGCATTTTTCGCTGGTTGTTTATTTGGTCACGATTTGGATTACAACCCTTTGGAATGAAGCATCTGGTTGTTGTCGCCGGATCTTTGTTGATATTAATGCTATCGAAACTGATCCCTGAATTATCGCTTATTCCGGACCTCATTATCCGGTCTGCCTTTATTGGTCTTTGCTTCCTATTTTTTATAAAATACAGCAATGTCGATTCGGATTTTAAAAAAATGGCGGAGAGGATATTACATCCTTTTAGTAAACACTAAAAAACCGGTTACTATTTTTTATCATCCTCATATTTATTTCCAGTGCGACAAATCCCTGTTGAGCAATTTTTCGAGCAAAGACACATCTTCACGAAATTCAACTTTCAATTTTTCACGAAATGCTGTATCCATTTTTTTTCGACTTGATTTTACACTGTTGAATCGTTTTATAGGTCCTAATATACTAATTCCTTCCGGAATTCCAAGTTTCTTTTTTACCAGTAATATCCAGGCAAACTTATAACCAAGGTTATGAATTAGTCTGGCCAGATATTTTGATTTCGAATGATAATTATAGTTTTTGAACTCCCTGTTCTCATCTGAAAAATCTGTATTAAAGTAATCGGGTTCTTTAGGATAAGAAAAATGGATGTCAGGATGTTTACGTAAATATTCGCTCAGTGCTGTTGTGCCGCATTTTGGTGCACCTATGATAAAAAAATTGGGTGTCTTGACATGTTTAGCTACTTTCATTCGGTATCAAATTAATTACTAAACAGTGCAAAAATAATTATTATTTTGGCTGATAAACAACGAGAAATTTATATTTTTTTTAAATTTACAAAAAAATAAATAATGAGTAAAAAAATTATGGTTACCGGTGCAGACGGATTCATTGGTTCGCATCTAACAGAGTTGTTGCTTAATGCCGGCTATCAGGTTAAAGCATTAGCTCAATATAATTCATTCAATCACTGGGGTTGGCTTGAGGATATAAAAGCACAGGATGAACTGGAAATTGTTACGGGAGATATCAGGGACCCTCATTTTTGCAAACATATTACAAAAAATGTGGATATTATTTTCCATTTGGCAGCATTAATTGCAATCCCGTATTCTTACGTTGCGCCAGATTCTTACGTGGATACTAATGTTACAGGAACACTAAATATTTGTCAGGCTGCCAGAGAAAATGGGAATATCCGTATCATACACACATCAACATCAGAAGTTTATGGTACCGCCCAATATGTCCCAATTGATGAAAAGCATCCGAAACAGCCACAATCACCCTACAGTGCAAGTAAGATAGGGGCTGATATGATGGCTATGAGTTTTTACAATGCATTTGAATTACCGGTTACAATTGCCCGACCTTTTAACACATATGGCCCCAGACAATCTGCCAGGGCAATCATACCGGCAATTATTACACAAATTGCAAACGGTTTTAAACAAATTAAATTAGGGGATTTGAGTCCGACACGTGATTTTAATTTTGTGAAAGATACTGCAAAAGGGTTTCTTGCTATTGCTGAAAATGAGCAAACCATTGGAAAAGAAATCAATATTGCATCTAAATCTGAAATATCAGTGCAGGATACACTAACCCTTATAAAAAACCTGATGGAATCAGATGTGGAGTTTGTTTTGGATAAAAACAGAATACGGCCTGCAAAATCAGAAGTATTCAGATTATATGGGGATAACAGCCTAATTACTGAACTGACAGGGTATAAACAAGATTATGATTTAATAAAAGGATTAAAAGAAACCATTGACTGGTTTAGTAAATCTGAAAATTTACGAAAATATAAAGCAGGAATTTATAATGTGTAGAGAGAAAGTTGAGGTTGAGGTTAAAGTTGAGGTTGAGGTTGAGGTTGAGGTTAAGAAAGGAGGGATATAGTGTATAAGAGTTTTAAGGAAATGCCGGTTTGGCAAAAAGCACATAATTTGGCGGTTGAAATTTTTCATTTAACTGTTGATTTGCCGAGATCAGAAGATTATGGTTTAACTTCTCAAATAAGGAGGTCAGCAAATTCTGTTCCAGCAAATATTGCAGAAGGCTACGGGCGTAAAACAAATAAAGACAAAGCGCATTTTTATATTATTGCCAGAGGCTCAGCGTACGAGACTCAAAATCATTTGGTTTATGGTAATGAAGTTGGCTATTTTGAGAACGAAAAAACAAATAAACTGTTAAATGAATATTCAAAACTGATTCACGAATTGAACAAATTGATAAGTGCAATAACTTCCTCAACCTCCTCAACTTCCTCAACCTCCTCAACCTCCTCAACCTCAACCTCAACCTCAAATACAAAATAGAACATGATTAAAACTTATTTAAATATTACATCTTACATTAGGGAACTTTATCAGGAACCTGAAGAATTTATTCCTTTGCATGCTCCAGTTTTCCATGGGAATGAAAAAAAATACCTTGAAGATTGCATTGACAGCACCTTTGTTTCCAGTGTCGGGAAATATGTGGACCAGTTTGAGCATAAGGTTGCAAAATATACTGGTGCAAAAAAAGCAATTGTTACTGTGAATGGCACCAATGCATTGCATTTGGCATTAAAAATAGTCGGCGTTGATTACAACACCGAAGTAATTACCCAGCCTTTAACGTTTATAGCAACAGCCAATGCAATTTCATATTGTGGTGCCAAACCGGTTTTTCTGGATGTTGACAAAGACACGCTTGGTTTATCGCCTAGTGTTTTGAAAGATTGGCTTAGTAAAAACGCATTTTTTGATAAGTACTCTAAAAAAAGCATAAACAAACACACCAAAAGAGCAATTGCCGCATGTGTACCCATGCATACTTTTGGTTTGCCCTGCAGAATAGATGAGATTGTTGCACTGTGTGATGCTTACAATATTCCGGTTGTAGAAGATGCTGCTGAAAGCCTGGGGAGCTTTTATAAAGGAAAACACACAGGTACTTTTGGGAAACTAGGTGTATTAAGCTTTAATGGCAATAAAACCATTACAACCGGAGGCGGTGGAATGATACTTACCAATAATGAAAAGTTAGGAGCACACATAAAACATATTACAACGCAAGCTAAGGTACCACATCCTTGGGAATATGCACATGATGAAATCGGATATAATTATCGCATGCCAAATATTAATGCAGCATTAGGGGTTGCACAAATGGAATATCTGGATAAAATCATTGAAAACAAACGTAGCATTGCTATTGAATATCAACATTTTTTTGAAAACTCTCAAATTAAATTCATAAGTGAGTTGGCAGATGCAAAAGCAAATTACTGGTTAAATGCGATCCAATTTCCTGATTATATGCAAAGGGAAGCTTTTCTTAAATACTCAAATGAAAATGCGGTAATGACAAGACCTATCTGGAAGTTAATGTGTGATTTGCCAATGTTTCAAATGGCAGAAACAGATAGTTTAACAAACAGTAAATGGCTTGCAGAGAGAATTGTAAATTTGCCAAGTAGTGTCAGATTATAATTGAAATCATTAAAATGAAAAGAGAAGAATTTGATTTTATTTTAAGGAAAGGTGAGGGTTACTTTGTTGAGTTTAAAGAAAAGCTTGACAAATCGTTTTCGCGCGAGCTTGTTGCCTTTGCAAATGCATCAGGAGGACAAATATTTATAGGTGTAAATGATGAAAATCAAGCAAAAGGTATTATTATAAGTAATAAATTAAAATCGCAAATACAAGATTACGCAAAAAACATCCAACCTGCTTTGGATATATCTTTATCTGAAATTAACAAGGTATTAATAGTCAATATTCCGGAAGGCGTTGATAAACCATATCAGTGTAGCGATGGTTTTTTTCTAAGAATGGGTGCAAATTCGCAAAAAATGAGTAGAGCACAGATTATTGATTTTTTGCAATATGAAGGGAAAATTAAATTTGAGGAGCAGTATAATAAACATTTTGTATTTGATAAGCATTATAGTGGTATCAAACTAAATGGATTTTTAAAACTTTCCGGCATTTCTAAGAACTTAGATGACCTTTCAATTTTGGAAAATCTTGGCGTATTAAGTTATGCTGGAAATATATTTAAAATTAACAATGCAGGAATTTTATTTTTCAGCAATAAGCAAGATACATTAATTGAGCAAGCTACAATTACCTGTGCTGTTTTTGATGGAAATGAACGAATTGATATTATTAACAGAAAAGATTTTACTGAAGATATTATCACAAACATTGATAATGCATTACAATTTATTAAACAATCTCTAAGGGTGTCTTACAAAATGACCGGAGAAGCCAGAAGAGAAGAAATCTATGAAATACCATTAGAGGCCATTCGTGAAGTCGTTGTCAATGCAGTTGCTCATCGCGATTATTTTGTAACAGGATGTCATACTACAATTGAAGTTTTTAACGACCGTCTTGAAATAGGAAACCCCGGTGGCTTACCCAAAGGTCTATCAATAAAATCATTTGGTAAAAAAGCCGTGCGACGCAATCCTATAATTACAAACTTATTGCAAAGATGTAATTTAGTCGAAAATATGGGTACCGGTATCAATAAAATAAAAAAATTATGTGCAAATAATAATGTTAATGAACCCGAGTTTATTATAAATGATTTTTTTACCGTAATCTTTAAACGCATGGTAGTAAATGAGGAAATAAATGAGGAAATAAATGAGGAAATAAATGAGGAAATAAATGAGGAAATAAATAAGGTTTTAACTGTTATAAAAAACAATCCAAAAATAAAAGCATTTCCAATATCTCAGAAAGTAAATAAACCCAAAAAAACAGTTGACAGATACTTGAAAAAACTCAAACAATTGGGACTTATTGAATACAGAGGGTCTAATAAAACAGGTGGATATTATGCGCTTTAAAAAAAAGTTGTTTTCTTACACTTTACTTATTCGAAAAACTCATAATTTTAAAATAGTAGATTATGAAAAAAATTATTTTAATTGGTGGAGGTGGTCATTGCAAAGCCTGTATTGATGTTATTGAAACTACTGGTTTGTATCGAATTGCCGGCATTATTGATACAAAAGATAAAATTGGCGAAGAAGTATTAGGATATCCCATTATAGGTTGTGATGATGACATTCCAAAATTATCAAAAACATTTAATTACTTTTTTATTACGCTAGGACAAATTGGTGCACCTAAAATAAGGCGACAACTCTTTGAGAAATTAAAAAACTTAAATTTAAACTTACCTGTTATTATTTCACCTCATGCATACATTTCTAAACATGCTGTTATTAATGAAGGTAGCATTATTATGCACCATGCATGTGTAAATGCGAGTGCAAGTATCGGCAAAAACTGCATTATCAACACAAAAGCGTTAATTGAGCATGATGCTATTATCAATAACCACACACACATTTCAACAGGTGCAGTAATTAATGGTGGCGTTATTGTGGGTGAAAATTGTTTTGTTGGTAGTGGAGCTGTTACAAAACAAATGGTTAGAATAAAGAGAAATCAATTTATTAAGGCACAAACAATTGTATCATAATGAAAACCATTGCTTTTTTCACAACGACCAGAGCTGAATTTGGAATTTTAAGTCCATTTATCAGGGAAATTGCAAAAAGTGAACGGTTTGATTATCTGCTCTTTGTTGGAGGTGCCCATTTGACACAAGCTCAAGGGAAAACCCTTAACGAAATAAAGGAGATGGGTTTTTATCCTCAGGACTATTTTCCGTTTTCCCCAAAAGAAACTTCAAAACATGAAATAGCAGCCTCATTAGCAGAAGAAGGAAAAACACTGATTAAGCTTTTTGAAACGCATGCTTTTGATTATGTTTGTTTGCTTGGAGACAGAATAGAATTATTACCCATTGTACAAACATCAATTGTTTTTAAAAAACCGATAATACACTTACATGGTGGTGAAATTACAGAAGGTGCAATAGATGAACAGGTCAGACACATGATTACAAAGGCAGCCCATATTCATTTTGTTGCAGGGCAAATGTATGCTGACAATTTAATGAGAATGGGTGAAGAAAAATGGCGCATTTTTAATACGGGTGCACTTGCAGTTGATAATATGTGTAAAATCCCAATTAAAGAAAAGGCTTTACTTTTTAATACCTATGGATTAAATCCTAAAAAAAAGATGGCTTTATTAACTTTTCATCCGGTAACACTTGAAAATAAAATAAGCCATGTTGAACAACTTAATCGTGTTTTTTGGGCTTTGGATAAAACCGATTTACAAATTATGATTACAGCACCAAATTTAGATGAAGAAGGGGATATTTTAAGAAAGATGATATTGAGAAAAGTGGACGGTATAAAATACTTTTACACGCCATCATTGGGCATGAAAAATTACCTTAGTTTTTTGAAACATTCTGAGTTAGTTATTGGAAATTCATCCAGTGGAATTATTGAAGCACCATTTTTTAAAACGCCAACCATTAATATTGGCAAAAGGCAAAGTGGCAGATACAAACATTGCAGCGTTATTGATGTTGATAATGATAGTGAATTAATCTATAAAGCAATAAACCAGGCGTTTAGTAAAACTTTTCAGGAAAAACTCATTAATATGCACTATGAATTTGGTGATGGGAATGTTGCTGAAAATATGCACAAAGCATTGGTATTGCTGCAAAACAAAAAAGATTTATTAATTAAAAAATTGAATTACAATGCCAAATAAATCAGTATTTATCATTGCAGAAGCCGGGGTAAACCATAACGGGAATCTTGAAACTGCAAAAAAACTAATTGATGCAGCGAAATTGGCAGGAGCTGATGCGGTTAAATTCCAAACCTTTCAGGCAAAAGCTACCATTGCAAAAAAGGCAGAAAAGGCAGATTATCAAAAATCAACAACCAGTGAAGCGGAAACCCAGTATGAAATGATTCAGCGTTTGCAGTTGAGTGAAGAAGACCATCAAACATTAATGAATTATTCCAACCGGAAACAAATTCAGTTTCTCTCGTCACCTTTTGATTTAAACAGTATTCACCTATTGGATAAACTGGGCTTAGATACATTTAAAATTCCATCAGGGGAAATTGTAAGCTTACCTTATCTTGAATGGATAGGAAAACTGAATAAAAAGGTCATCATGTCAACAGGCATGGCGGATTTGGGCGAAATTGAAGATGCATTGAATGTACTGATACAGGCCGGAACAGATAAGAGAAACATAACAATTTTACACGTGAATACGGAATATCCAACACCAATGGAAGATGTAAACCTGAAAGCCATGCAGACCATCCGCGATGCTTTTCAAGTTGATGTCGGATATTCTGACCATACGTTGGGCATTGAAGTCCCGATTGCTGCTGTAGCTCTTGGCGCAACAGTCATCGAAAAACACTTTACACTTGATAAAAAGGCTAACGGCCCCGACCACCGAGCCTCCCTGGAACCCAATGAACTCAAACAAATGGTGTTGGCCATCAGAAATATTGATAAAGCGCTTGGGGATGGTATTAAAAAACCTTCAAAGTCTGAGAAAAGGAACAAACCCATTGTCCGTAAAAGTATTGTGGCTCAGCAAAAAATAGCCAAAGGAGAAAAATTTACTTCGGAGAATTTGGGCATTAAAAGACCGGGAACCGGTATTTCGCCCATGAGATGGCATGAAGTGCTTGGTAAAGCCGCTAAGCGGAATTTTAATGAGGATGAATTAATAGAATTGTAATCTATGAAAAACATTCAAGACCATATCATCCATGAAAAAGCGCCCATCAAAAAGGCATTGGAGCAGTTAAACAAGTTGCCTAATACCTTAACCCTTTTTGTGGTGAATGAAAAGCAACAACTGATAGGAACACTTACCGATGGGGATATACGCCGTGGTTTTCTAAGCGGGAGAACCCTGGAAGATAATACCGGCCGGTTTGTTACCTCAAATTTCCATTATATGAATAATGGGATTGATGTGCAGAAAGTAAAAAAGCTGAAAAACAAAGGTATTCGCCTATTACCCGTGATAGATGACAATAGGCAGATAATAAAAGTGTATGATTTACATCGCCTGAATTCCGTATTGCCTCTAGATGCCGTAATTATGGCAGGAGGGCGTGGGAAGCGCCTGCGGCCTATAACTGATACTATCCCTAAACCCATGATAGAATTGGGAGGAAAACCCATCATAGAGCATAATATCGACCGCTTGATATCCTATGGGATTGAAAATGTTTATATCTCCGTAAATTACCTGAAAGAACAAATAATAGCGTATTTCGGGGATGGAACTAAAAAAGGCATTAACATTCAATATATTGAGGAAGAACAGCCCTTAGGTACGGCAGGGGCATTATCCTTAGTTAAAGAATTTGAAAATGATATTCTCTTAACCAATTCAGATTTGTTTACAAACATTGATTATGAAGATTTATATTTGAATTTTTTAAAGAAAAATGCAGATATGGCAATCGCCTCTATACCATACACAGTAAATATTCCTTATGCCATTTTTGAAGAAAAACACACAAACATTAAAGGATTTAAAGAAAAACCATCAAATACACATTATGCCAATGCAGGTATTTACATTATAAAACAGAAATTATTAAAGTATATTCCGGAAAATCAGTTTTACAATACAACAGATTTAATGGAAGCCTGCATTGCCAAAAAAGAAACCTTAATCCATAATCCGGTTATTGGTTATTGGATTGATATAGGTAAACACGAAGATTTAAAAAGAGCTCAGGAAATTGTAAAACACGTTTAATTAATGGATAAAATAAAAGATACGTTATTTATAATACCTGCTCGTGGTGGTTCCAAGGGCTTACCCCGTAAAAATATTTTACCACTAGCCGGAAAACCATTGATTTATTACACTATTGATGCTGCAAAAGATATAACTTTTGATAAAAATATTTGTGTAAGTACCGATGACATAGAAATTAAACAAGTTGTGGAAAAGTATAGTTTAAAAATACCGTTTTTACGCCCAGCAAAATTGGCAACCGATACTGCTACTACACGTGAAGTTCTTTTACATGCCATTGATTTTTATCAAAATCAATTAGGAAAAACTTTTACAAAAGTTTGCCTTTTACAGACTACTACTCCTCTCCGCACCTCACAGCATATTTACAAAGCCTTTGAACTTTGGAATGATGACTTGGATATGGTAGTTTCTGTGAAAGAAACCAAAGCTAACCCTTATTTAACATTATATGAGGAGAATAAACATGGATATCTTGAAAAGTCGAAAAAAGGAAACTTCACCCGACGGCAGGATGCTCCTAAGGTTTGGGAATATAATGGCGCCATATATATAATGAATGTAAATTCATTAAAGAAGTTTTCAAAGCGAAACTTTACAAAAATCAAAAAATATGTTATGCCAGAATTATATTCTATTGACATTGATAATGAATTAGATTTTAAAATCGCTGAATTTTTAATAAAAGAAATAAAATGAACATTCTTAAAAAAATAAAAATGGTGGCTGATTGGCAGCTTCAGCATCCAGTGCGGTTTGATATTATTTTTCAAAACATAGAAGAGCAAAAAACAGAAAGGATCAGAATGCTTTGGGATGGAATGTTAATACAAAGAGAATCAGTAAACCATAACACTAAAACAAGGTCATTACCTGAAGATTGGCTCAAGTTTACTGCGCTTAACCAAGAGGATATATCTTTTTGTGAACTTCCCCAAGCAGTTCAGGTTTCTCTTACCCAGCATTTATCTTTGGATTCTACTCATATCTTGCAAATCAAAATGGAGGATAATTCTTCGAGAGGATGGGAACAGGGCACTTTTTATGCGGGTATGTATTCATTATCAAAAATTTCAGAAGAAACTGTATATATAGAAGCATTAAAAACTATTGGTGAAGCTAACCAATGGAAATTGGGCCCAAGAATATACCATGCTGATGATCATTGTATCGGACAATTGTACCTGGATTTATACAACCTATTTAAGGATGCTGAAATGATTAAAGATGTTCAGATGCGATTTGAATGGATAATGAATCATCCTTCCATGCAAAGCATTTGGAGAAAAGATGGAACTAATCGGTGGACTTGGTGCGACGCCTTGTTCATGTCTCCGCCAGTATGGACGAAGATGTCGGCAATAACTGGCAACAAAGATTATATTGACTTTATGGATAAAGAATGGTGGGCAACAACCAATCATTTATACGATGAGGAGGAACATCTTTTTTATAGGGATGAAAACTATTTTAAAATGAGAAACTCAAACAGCACAAAATTATTCTGGAGTAGAGGAAATGGCTGGGTAATTGCAGGACTATCCAGGATTCTTGAAGATATGCCTGCTGAATATCCATCAAGGAAGTATTATGAACAACTCTACAAAGAAATGGCAAAAAAAATTGCCTCATTACAGTCGGTGAACGGTTTATGGAATCCGAACTTACTTGCCCATGAAAGTTATCCTTCCCCTGAAGCAAGTGGCAGCAGTTTTTTTTGTTACGCTTTAACTTGGGGTGTGAACAATGGCCTTTTGTGCAAAGACGAATACCTTCCTGTTATTCAAAAAGCATGGAAGGGATTAAACTCTTGTGTCCAACAAGACGGGAATCTGGGTTGGGTTCAGCTTCCTAAAGCAGCTCCAGCTGAAGTAAAAGAAGAGCATACTTCTTCCTACGGAGTAGGGGCATTTTTACTAGCAGGCAGCGAGATATTAAAGATTAAAAAGGATATTAAGGGGGGATTTAACTAATTTAATTTTGAGTCCACTCCAAAAAGTCACAAAACATAAACTTGCTTAGAATGGCGTAAAAATTCGTTTATCAAGATAATTTACAATTTTAGTTTTTTATACGATTCTAAACGCGTTAAATTAAGAATTAGAAAA
>JAYENB010000036.1:0-5104 GCA_034721855.1 Bacteroidota bacterium | reverse complement strand
CCACCACAATCGTAAGCTTCATCCAGTGTATAACATGAGCCACCGCCACCACTGCCGATCATTACCCATTCAGTTCCGTCCCAGTAATAAAATCCTGCTATCAGAGCGCCGCCGGTGTTATACACAAGCAAACTTGTCTCGGGACCATTTACAGGATTTGTACCATCACCTACTGCGTTCAGGGTTACCCTGGGCACCAACATTCCCTTATCTGTGGCGTCAACATCCAACAAGGCTGAACTGTGAGGTGTTGTGGTACCAATACCTACGTTTCCCTGGGCCATTGCACGGGCCAAGCCCATGCTTAATACAATCGTCGTCAATAACATTAATTTTTTCATACTGATTTCTTTTTATTATTCATTTAAAATTAACTGTTTTATTTTGTGTTGAGAACGGGTCTTGTCTTCAAGCACAAGCACATACATTCCCGGGTTCAGTTGTTGACTGAGCGTCACCTCTGTTTTTCCATCGGTGCAATGAATTTGCTGTTCAAACATCAGTTGCCCGCTCACATCAAAAACGCGCATGTAAATATAATGCAAATTACTTCCGGATAAAAGGGTAAATTTTCGTCCCTCGATGGGATTTGGATATACCTTAAAATCAGGGGAATAATCATTTTCACAAACTATATGTATCACTTCAGAATAATTGTATTTGCCATCATAATCCACTTGTTTGATGCGAAAATATGTCCCGTCGAATTCAGGTGTTTCCACTGTAAATTCATAATCATGCCTGATCGCTGAACTACCGGCACCGTTTACGATACCAATATCATGAAATTCGTTTGCATCGTCAGAAGATTGCACAACAAAATAATCGTTGTTTGTTTCGGTGGCGGTGGTCCAGGATAACTGTATCTTATTGTACTCACAGGTGGCTATAAAATCAAGCCATTCTACCGGCAAAGAGGAATCAAGCTCATCCGCACCAATATCAGGGTTCCTGGCATCCCCGTCAATATCATCCGTGATGCCGCTGATAGCTGTGGCAGCATCAATGCAGGGCGAACCTTCGGTTATGTGCAGATCAAACGGATCTGTGCCCGACACAAACAACGGATCATCAGACATTGAATTGGCATCATCCGCATTTGCAGCCTGTAAGTCTGCAATTGTCCCCACATCATTTGTATCATCCCAATGTACTATGGCCGCATTGTTCACAGCGTGATAATTGTTGTAATCGCATTCAATAATACCACCAACACTATTGTACAAAGGGATGCCTTCATCAGCCATAAAGACATTGTTTTTAAAAATAAAATTGGCATTGTTTTCAGGGTCTCCGCTGTAAGGGCCGTTTACATACATGGCTTTGGATGTTGTGGCATTGGCCCCTGTAGTATAAATGCTGTTAAAGTAGAAATTTTTGTTTTTGCTCCCATTGGTATATATGCCCACAGATGTACCGCTACCCGTTCCTCCGACAACAATCATGTTGTTGGATATTTCTCCCGGATCATTAGGGCCGCTGTATTCTGTCACACAGGCCATCATGTGAATACCGTAATTGCTTGTGCCTTCTGTTTTAATGATCTCATTTTTTCGTATCAACAATATTTCATTCACATAGGATAAATCTATCCCGGTTGTGGCTGCGGAATTATAAGAGGCGGCATTGATGATTGTATTGTTGTCAATGGTAGCATTTTCGATGTATTGCAAAATTAACCCGTATCGGTAATTTTCAAAATGGCAGTTTTCAATGCTCAGGTTTGATTTGTAATTACTGGAATTGCTGTCAAACCAGATTCCGGCTGACCCGTTATAAAAAGTACAGTTTAGAAATGCATGCCCTGAATTTCCACTGTTTTCATCATCAGAAAAAACCAGAGCTGCATTGTAACTAAAAGATCCGGGTATCCCGGAAAAAATAACATTATCAAAGGTGTTGTCCTGGCTTTCGCCGGAAATAATCACAACATTGGCATAGGTTTTTGAATCTGTTCTTTCCATGGTCATGTTTTGCCACAGCGTGTTTTTCGATGATGCCAATTCCAGGGTTGAACTTCCAACGGTATAATCACTGGCAGAGGTAAGGGTAACATCCCCTGCATTTCCGGATTGCGATTGAAACGTAATGGTATTAGCGGAAGAATTTCCCGGCACATCGGAAATGGTAATTTGCTCATTATACGTACCTGAAACAATCTCAAACACAACGGCGCCGGAAACACCATAATTTTCAAGCGCACTGATTGTGGCAGTAAAATCATCAAAATCTTCACCGCTACCTGTGGTATATGTTCCCGATAAACCCGGCCGCATATCATTTATACTTGTTTCGTCGTTGCCCGTATCTCCATCGGTGTTTCCATTTGGCAAATCTGTACGGGCAGTAATCGTATAAACCACATCCGCAATAAAATTGTAGGATCCGATGTTAACTAATGTTTCAGCCCCGCTCGCCAGGTTTCCCGACCATGAAAAATCAGATTCCGGACTGCTGTTGACTTCCCATTCGATGGTCACTAAAGTGAGCGGATCAGAACCGAAGTTTTTCAATGTCACAAAAACATCATTGGATCCGGGAGAAAATGGTTTGGACGGGGCATCTATGGATAATATGCCGGCATCATCCGGGGGCGCTGAAGCCAGTTCATGCGCACCTATGCTTGGTGGATTTGGCCGGGGACTGCCATCAATATCACTTGTGACATCTGAAAGGTAAGCGCCGGCACCTGAAAGTCCGGGAGCTGCCGCTTTCCAGCCAACATCAGTAACAAATTCAAATTCCGGATCTATATTGAGGGAATTGGCCTCACCGGTATCATCGGTAAACAATGAAAAATCATCACCACCGTAATTATCGTAAGTACCATAAAAATTTGTCCCGGAGTTTGTGTAATAGCAATTGTTGTCCATTTCAGATATGGCACCGGTATTTGGCACATAAATCGTATAAGGGCTTGACCCGCTTGCAAAATTTGCAATCACATTGTTTTTAAACCGGATGTTTGCATTCGATGCGTAACTCCGATATCCGTAAGTGGAAGAAGCTGTTCCTCCGGATACATAAATGGTGTTGTTAAAAACATCCCAGTAATCGCAGCCACTTCCATGATCTATTGCATAAGCCGTTGAACTACCGTTTACAATTTGGATGGAATTGTTGTACAATTTTGCAGGTGAACCACTGGTACCGCTGCTTGAACTGCTAATCTGAATTCCATAAGCTATTTCACCACTACCGGTAGTGTAAATGTAATTGCCCGTGATTTGATTGCTGCCTGAACAAGACGCCAGATCAATACCATAAGAACTGTAGGTGCTGTTGGTAAAAATGGCGTTATCTTCAATGGTAATGGCAGTGAAATCTGCAAGCTCTATTCCCTTGTAATAAAAATTCTCTATGGTATTGTTGCGGATAACCGGCCCGGCAGGATCATTACCCATGTTAAAATAAATGCCATACGAACCACCAATTAAATGACAATTTTCCACAATCAAATTCGAACAATCGTCAGAAGATTCATAACCATAAATGAGAGCTCCTCCATTGCTGGTAGAAGCATATTCACTTTCCATGATACAATTTTTGATGCTGACATTATTTGAACTTGTTCCGATTTCTATTGCATTGTAGCTTGATGTTTTCAAATAGTGAATGGTCAAATGTTCAAAACTAATGTATGATGACCCGGTTAAGGTGATGACATCATCGTAAGCATCTAAGCTGATGGTAACTGCTGTTGAGTCTTCACTTTCCGATTTGAACACAATCGGATCAGAAGCTGTTCCTGTCGCGGTAATTTCCACATCGCCTGTGTATGTGCCATCCCTGAATAGGAAAATCACCCCTCCACTCCCTACACCGCTGCTGTTTAAATCTGTCACAGCGTCAGAAAATGTTGCATAGTCTGGAGAAGTACCACCAATTGTTTTTGTGCCGCTCAGTTGAGCATGCGATTCTGAAAATATTAACACTAGGAACATACAATACAAAAATGTCCCGGAAATCAAAACCCTTAATCTCTTGATCCGGTAACATAGGTTTAAAGTGTATATATCTGTATTGTGTCCCATTTTTTACACGCGTTGACAACTCTTGTAATAACAATAATTTATATTACACCCTGTAAATATAGCACATTTGGCGATCACTTGCGAAAATAATTTATGGACAAAATTAGGACATTTAAAAAAGTAGTGCAGACTTTAGTTTTTCTAAATGACTGAAATTAATGATATTATTTTTGGACTGGACTCATCATAAAATAAGACAATTTCCCTCTCAGCCATGCTAAAATCACATAACAGCGGGCATTACCGGATCAGACTCAGCGTTCCCTTATAAACCTCACTGTCAATACTTAGCATATACACGTAATTTCCCATCGGCAGGTTTTTCCCATTGTATGTTCCATCAAACTGGTTATTGATATCTGCGTATTCATTCCCATTTCCATTGAATTCAAATACTACATCTCCCCACCGGGTGTAAATGGAAATTTCCACCTCATCCATGGTTGATATGCCTTCGATTTTCCAGGTATCATTCAATCCATCATTGTTTGGAGTAAGCACATTAGAAACAACCACCTCCATGGTGTTTCCATCAACATCATCATTTACATTAATCATGACCGTATCACTATCTCCACACATGCCGGTAATGGTATAACTGATCTCATGTTCCCCAATACCTGCATCATCGGGGGTAAACATCCCGGATACTTCATTCACGCCTTCTCCTGTCCATGCACCACCGGTTTCATTTACCTGCAAAATCACAGGATCATCAGAAACCGAAAACGGGCCGGCCGGTTCTATCTCCACATCATAAGCCTGTTCCACAAGGATATCTAGGGTGTCATCATCCCCACAAGGATCATTTATGGTGTAAATCACGCTGTGTATGCCAACTCCAGCCAATACAGGATCAAACCATCCGTTTGCATCAACTTCATCACCACTCCAGACTCCGCCAGTTTGCGATACACTTAACTCTACAGGGTCATCATCACTGCAGAAAGGCCCTGCCGGGTCAATAGTGGCATCAGCGGTTTCCTGCACTTCTATGCTAACCTGGTCTGAATTGGCGCAGGCATTATTGAAGCTATAAGTAATATTGTGATTGCCAGTACCGGCTACAG
>JAYENB010000035.1:0-5120 GCA_034721855.1 Bacteroidota bacterium | reverse complement strand
AAAATTATTACCTTTGATAAATAAAAGCTATGTTGAACCAATTAAGAAAATGATTTGCAAATGATTATTAAAGGTTGACACGATATTAAAGTGTACATATACGCTAGTTAATCTCAACAAGAATATAAGAAATGGCCGAATCAGAACCCGCACCAAGAAATCACATCAAAGTATTTGTCGCCTCTACGGTGTACAATTTTCAATTTGAGCTAAATTCAGTTTACAATTACCTTGACAATCTTGGTTATGATGTTTACATGTCGCATAAAGGAACTATATTACTTGATAGCAGGGAGTCGAACATTAAAAACTGCACAAATGGTGTTAAGGAATGCGATGTTTTCGTGGGTTTTATTCGGCCTGACTACGGCTCAGGTGTTTTAGATAAAGATGGTAAGTCTATTCTTCATCAGGAATTTGAAACTACCTATAAAAGGGATATACCACGATTTGTTATGGCGGATCATAGAGTAGTTTTTACCAGATCATTGTTTAAAGGTTCATTTTTCATTGAAGATAAAACCTCAAAAAAGATTGATTTTAACAAAATATCATTCGAGGATAACAAGGTTCTGGATACGAGGACAATCAGAATGTATAATGAGGCCATCAAGGATAAAGAGAAACCTGTATCCAAGAGAAAAGGAAATTGGGTTCAGGAGTATGTTAGTCTTGATGATATTTTATTACATCTCGAAAGTCAGTTTCGCTATCCTGATCGTATTAGAAAACTAATTGAAAGATAAGGTTATGAGAAGAAATACTTTTATAACAGAGTTAATCAAGCAGGATGACAATATCCAGGTTTCATTTATTACTGATTATAATTTAATGTCAATTTTATCCACTGTTTGTGCCTTCCTGAATACAGATGGGGGATGGATCATAGTTGGACATTCCGGTAATAAACTGGTAGGACTAGAAAATATAGATCAAAAATCTTCAGAAGTAAAAAATAAAATTGCAGAAAAGATAATTCCGCAGCCATTGGTTTATGTACAAGATGAAGCTTTTCAGAAAAAGGATCTGTTGCTAATTAATGTGTTGAAGGGAACCAGACAACCCTATTCATTCGAAGGAAAAAATTATATCCGCAAGGGAAATAAATCAACCATTGCAAATCCTGATGAAATAAGCCTGCTGCTTCGCAGACCCAATGAATTCGTTTCAACATGGGAAAAACTCACGGCAATTGATGCTGCAATAGAGGATTTAGTTCAAAGAGAAATTAAGAAAACCATTTCGGATGCTGACAAATTAGGGAGAGGAAAAAGCCTTCCAAATGACCCGGAAAACTTTCTCAATTATTTTCAGTTATTTGACAATAGTGCTGTAAAAAATGGTGCAATTGTAGTGTTTGGAAAATATCCGGTAAAGTTCCTTCCTCAATGCAGGATCAGACTTACTGTCATGCCCCATGGAAAAACAGGTAGTCGTTATGAAGATTCATTAATAATCGAAGATCACCTGTTTAAAGCTTTTGAACAGGTCCATAATTATTTCAAACAGCAATTACCAATGGTGAGTGAATTTAAAGACGATGACTGGATCCGCTCAGATCATGAACGCTATCCATTGGAAGCACTGGATGAAGCTATTGTGAATGCAATGGTTCACCGTGATTATGGTGATATTTCAGGCGAAGTCAGCATCAATATTTACCGCGACAGGATTGAAATAACCAATTCAGGCGAAATACCAGAAGGTATATTAAAGAACAAGAACAGTTTTGAAATCTATCATGCTGTTTTTCGTAACCCGATGATTGCACATATGTTTTTCCTCCGGGGGAAAATGGAAAAGAAAGGAAGGGGCTTATTGCTAATTAAAAACCGGTGTACCGAATACGGGTTAAAAGCACCTGCATGGGTAACTCAAAATGGATATACATCTTTAACTCTATATGGTATTCCTAAACCTGTTTCTATCAATGATAGGATGGTTGACTTTGGGAGAAGACTTAAGACTGGAGAGCAATTTACCAGAGAAGATTATGAACAGTATTTTAAAGATAAAATATCTGAGAAAACTGCTCGAAATGATATTTCTAATCTTGAGTCAGGAGGTTGGGTAAGAAAATCTGGTAAAGGACCATCTACTAAGTATACAAGGACTAATAAAGAATTACCGGATAATGCCGGATAGACAAACAAATAGAATTATAAGTGCCAATTTTATAGATGTTTATAATAAAGATGACACTTGTGAATTTACCGGACTTTGCCGGATAAATAATTCTAAAGTTTATTCATAAGTTTTACCGGATATTACCGGATAAGATAAGGATAGAGACTCTAATGATATGATAAATAAAGATTTTAATAATAATAGCATTATCGGATATTACCGGATTATTAACAATAATGGGCAAAACCTCTTACTACCTGTCCCGATACATATTTACCAACCCTATATCCTAAAAAAAAATAACCCAAAACAACACACTGCTCACCCTTTAAAACTATCCATGCCGGTAACCCAGCTACAGACTACAGGCTGCTGAACCGGAAGCTTAGCTGCGGAGAGAATCGAAAAATAACCAACCCCCATGTTTTTACCCATTATTCTTTTAATGTTAACAAAATATCATTACCTTTGCTAAATCAAAGATATGTTGAACCAATTAAGAAAATGATTTGCAAATGATTATTAATGGATTACAAGAGATGAAGGGTTTACATATACACACTAGTTGGCGTTCATTGGGGAAAAGACAGCAACACAGATAAAACAGATAAATAAAATGAGTATTAACCATTAAAAAAGGAGGTCAAAAATGCGACACAAAAAGTTAAAATTAAGTGCCATACTCTTGTTAGGACTTGGACTGACAGGATTACAAGCACAAACGAGCATTAACGCCACAGGCGGAGATGCTTCCGGCAGCGGAGGTTCGGCAAGCTATTCCGTTGGACAGGTTGTTTACACCACCAACACAGGAACAAATGGTTCTGTGGCACAAGGCGTACAACAACCGTTTGAAATCTCGGTAGTAACAGCCATTGAAGAAGCCAAAGGCATAAATCTTACAGTTATGGCTTATCCCAACCCAACTACCGATTATCTTACATTAAGTATTGATAATAGTGTAAAGACAAGTCATGACTTGTCTCAACTATCTTATCAACTGTACGACATGAATGGAAAACTTTTGCAAAACGAGAAAATTACCGGCAACCAAACAAGCATTGTTATGAGCAATCTTGTTCCCGCCACGTATTTTGTGAAAGTTGTAAAGACAAATCATGATTTGTCTCAAGAAGTAAAAACATTTAAAATCATTAAAAATTAAGGAGGACAAAACAATGAAAAAATTCATTACAATTTTAGCAGCCGTTTTACTAACGGCAACAGTTTGGGCACAAAGCCCCGAAAAAATGAGCTACCAGGCAGTAATCAGAGATGCCAGTGATAACCTTGTAACAAGTCAAGCCATAGGCATGCAAATCAGCATTTTACAAGGTTCTGCCAGCGGAACAGCAGTTTATGTTGAAACCCAAACACCAACCACCAATGCTAATGGATTAGTAAGTATTGAAATAGGAGCAGGCACAGTGGAAAGCGGTGATTTTACTGCTATCGACTGGACGGCAGGGCCATATTTCATCAAAACCGAAACCGATCCGGAAGGCGGAACAAATTACACCATTACCGGCACAAGCCAGTTATTAAGCGTTCCTTATGCTTTGCATGCAAAATCAGCGGATACAGTTACCGGAACAATTACCGAAACCGACCCTGTTTTTTTTGGCAGCGAGGCAGCCAACATCACAGCAACCGATATAACCAATTTGGGTAATTTATCAGGCGTAAACACCGGCGACCAGGATTTAAGCACCTTGGCAACAAAAACTGCTTTAGGCGATTCTACGGCACAGATACGTAGCGAGATACCAGATGTACCCAACGGCACACAAACCGGCGAAATGCAATATTGGGATGGTTCGGAATGGGTAACAGTTGAAGCAGGAAGTAATGGACAAACATTAACTTTTATTAATGGAGTTCCAATTTGGATAGGCACCCCCATTAGTGAAGATGTAGTTGTTAATCCTACCACCGGCGAAATTTGGATGGACCGCAACCTCGGAGCTTCACAAGTAGCCGACAGCAGCACCGATGTCGATGCTTACGGCGATTTATACCAGTGGGGCCGTGGTACAGACGGACATCAAATACGCACTTCTGTCACAACTTCTACATTGGCCACAAGCGATACCCCCGGGCACGGAGATTTTATAATCAATAGTAGCAGCAGCCCTTACGATTGGCGCAGCCCGCAAAACGATAACCTTTGGCAAGGCGTAAGCGGAACTAACAACCCCTGTCCAAGCGGTTCCCGCCTGCCAACAGAAGCAGAATTGGATGCCGAACGCCAAAGCTGGAGCAGCAATGATGCAGCCGGTGCTTTTGCCTCTCCGCTTAAATTTCCCGTTGCCGGGGCCCGGTTCGGCAACAATGGTTCGCTCGGCAATACCGGCTCATACGGCTACTATTGGAGTAGTACGGTGGGCGGTACAGACGCCAGGTACCTGTACTTCTACAGCAGCGATGCCAGTATGAGCAGTAACCGCCGTGCGTACGGGTTTAGCGTTCGCTGCATTAAGGATTAGACAATTTGATTAGCGAAGCGATTTGACAATTTTGACACTTAAACTCCCAGTTCCGCCTTTTCGGCGGACAGGGAGTTTTTTAAAACTGACAGTGAGTAAAATCCTTGTCAGTTTTTATATAGAAGACAAAAATAATATAGAAAAATAACCAACGAAACGCCAACATGCTATAAATTCAAGCGGGCAGGCAGTAGCTTTTGTGAAAGATTTTCGGTAATTTTACATTCCGTGCATCTATGGAAATGAAGTGAGTAAATTGCCCGCCAGTATTTATACTTTTCCGTTCATGCTAAAACAAGCTAACCCAAACCAACACCCCGCTCACCCGTTACCTTCCAAGCAAGCAGCTTATGTTTTTTGTGTTTCTTATCGCGTATCAACTTTATTCCACACTCACACGCAAACCTTCGCTATGGGAATTGTATTCCGGGGCGTACATGCATTGAATATTGGTGATCCCATTTGAATATTCACCAGAATGTGTGACATAAAGCGGATATTCAAACA
>JAYENB010000034.1:0-5127 GCA_034721855.1 Bacteroidota bacterium | reverse complement strand
TAATTCCGGAACAGCAACTGCAATCATTCTAATAATTAGTTTTATTGGTCATTTTTTAGATTAATTAGAGCAATTAGAAATTAGGTCAATTAACAGTTATTTAATTTTAAAATGTGAACAGTTACGATTTTAATTTGTGTTTTTGCTGAGTTCATTAAGCTCATCAATGGTGTTATCTTGATAGTCCGTTAAATTTTATAACTTTGCGACTCTCCGTCTTTGCGGTGAGTTAGTAAATTATCAAGCTTGTAATATGATGAACAAAACAATTATCGTCAATACCGTTATTCTTATTCTTTTGTTTATTCCCTGCATTCAGGTGCAGGCTCAAACACGAAAGGAGCTTGAACAACAAAAGCAACAGGCTCAGAAACAAATAAAGCTAACCAGCAAATTGCTGGATGAAACCAAACAGGGCCGGAAAAAGTCATACAACAACCTGTTGCTTATTAATCAGCAAATTGAATCACGCAGTGAAGTCATTCAACACCTTTGTGATGAAATTGAAATACTGGATGGACGCATTGAGGATAATGAAAACATGATAGAGATGCTGGAAAACGATTTACAGGATCTGAAGGAAAACTATGCAGCACTTGTGCGTTATGCTTATAAAACCAAAAATTCTACCCATCGATTGTTGTTTATTTTTTCTGCTGATGATTTCAACCAGGCCTATAAACGGCTGGCTTACCTGAAAGAAATTGCAAAATATCGCCGTAAACAGGCTACAGCCATTGTTAAAACAAAACAAGACATTAAAGAACAGATAGAAAAACTCAACGCTGCACGTGCAGAAAAAACAGAATTGCTGGGGGAAATTGAAACGGAAGAAGAGAAACTCAAGCGCGAAAAGGAAGAACAAAATGTCATGCTGTCAGAGCTTAAAAACCGGCAATCTGAATTGCAGGACAAACTCAGAGCGCATAAGAAAAAAGCATCCCAATTGCAGGATGAAATAGAAAAACTCATCGCCGCAGAAGCCAAACGTAATGCTGGCAGTGGCTATACACTTACGCCTGAAGAAAAACTGATCTCAACCGAATTTGGAAATAACAAAGGCCGTTTGCCATGGCCGGTGGTTAGTGGCGTTGTCACAAGTAAATTTGGGAAACATGCTCACCCGGTAATCAAAAATGTATATATCAACAACAATGGGGTTGATATTGCCACACCCAAAGGCAGCAGCATCCGAAGTATTTTTGATGGCGAAGTGCGCAAAGTCTTTAAAGTTCCGGGCTATCAAAATGCTGTCATAATCAGGCATGGAAGTTACCTGACTACATACACACACATCGAAAGTGTATATGTTTCAGAGGGCGATAAAGTCTCGGCAAAACAAAGCATCGGAACTGTGTACCACAATGAAGATGAAGACGAAACCATTGTGCATTTTGAAATATGGTACGGCCAAAAGAAACTTGATCCCGAACAATGGCTGGCCAAATAATCCGTTTATAAAAATACATGAGAAACCATGATTTTGACATACTGATATCAAAACTGGATGCTTTCATAAAACGTTATTATGTAACCCAGATGCTGCGTGGCGTATTTATTACGGCTGCCATTGTGGGTACGTATTACCTCGCTATTGCATTGCTTGAGTACGTGGGGCATTTTAGCGTTTCAGCACGTACGGTGATTTTTTACCTTTCATTGGCTTTGATTGCAGGGGTTTTTATTTGGTTTATTGTCAGGCCGTTGCTCGGATTTCTAAAAATTGGCAAGCGCATCTCATACAAACAGGCATCCCAGATTCTCAGGCAACACTTCCCCGTCATACAGGATAAACTCGAAAACAGCCTTGAACTTTTTGATATGGCCAAAGCAACGGATAAATCAAAAGACCTTGTGCTTGCATCTGTAGCTCAAAAAACATCTGAACTTAAACCGCTGCCGTTTTTGTCAGCTTTGCCATTGAAAAAAAGCCTGGTTTTTGCAAAATACCTGGTTCCCTCGCTAATTTTATTGTTGCTGGCCCTGTTTTTTTGGCCTTCTGCACTTAGTGAAGGCACACAACGTATAGTAAGATACAAGGAACATTTTGTGCTGCCTCCGCCTTTTGTTTTCGAACTGAAAAACGATTCACTGCAAACAAAAAAAGGAAATGACCTTGAAATAAAAGTAACAACCAAAGGAAAAAATATCCCTGAAAAAGTATGGATACATTTCAGCGGTAATCATTTGATGATGCAGAAAAAAAAGGCAAACCTGTTTACCTATAAGTTTAAAAGCATCAACAATTCAATGAGTTTTCACCTTGAGGCGGCTGATGTCATATCTGATCAGTATAATATTGAAGTCTTGCCAACCCCGGTACTCACAGAATTCAGGATTAAAACAGAACCCCCGGCATACACCGGCGAATCTGTACAGGAACTCAAAAATCAAGGTGATATTAACATGCCTGCAGGTTCTGCTGTCCAATGGTATTTCAATACAAGGGAAACCGAAAAATTGTGCATTGTTTTTTCTAACACGTCTGTTTTGGAAGCAGTATCCAACAATGCCATATTTTCTGCTGATACCACCCTTATCCGAAGTACAGCGTATCGCATTTCAATGGCAAACGAGTATTTTAAAAATGATAATCAACTACGGTACAATATTCATGTGATTCCTGATATGTATCCGGATATTAAGGTGCGGCAAAAACGCGACAGCTCTGATCTGAACCTGTTTTATTTCAATGGGGTCATCAGTGATGATTATGGCTTTAAGTCCCTCAATTTTATGTACAATGCGTATGACAACCCCGATTCCTTAACACAAATTCCGGTACAATTCAATAAAAATCTGTCTCCCCAGGAGTTTTATTTTGCATGGGATTTTAGTCAATTTAACAATCAGGATGTTGACGCCATCACTTATTTTTTTGAAGTGGGTGATAACGATGCCATCAACGGAAGCAAAACCAGCCGCAGTCAGATTCAGGAATTTCGGTTCCCCGACAGCGATGAATTGAATAAAGTCAATGAAGAAACCAACCAGGCCATTGAAAATAAAATTGACGAAGCCAGGAAACTCAGCCAATCTTTGCGTAAGGATATGAAAGACCTGCAACGCAAATTAATTGATAAAAATATGAGCTCCTGGGAACGGCAGCAGGTGATGGAAAACATTGAGAAAAAACAACAAAGCCTGGAAAACCTGATGCAGCAAATTAATAAGCAAAATCAGGAACGCAATCAAATGATGGAATCCTACGGCTCACAAAAAGAAAGCATACGTGAAAAACAAAAACAAATTGAAGAGCTGCTGGAGAACCTCATGGATGAAGAAATGCGTGAAATGTTAGAAAAGCTTAAAGAGTTGATGAAAAACAATGAAACGGAAGAAATGCATCAGTTGATGCAGGAAATGGAAATGTCGTATGAAGACCTCGATAAGCAACTTGATAACAATTTGGAAATGCTGAAGCAAATGGAAGTGGAAGAACGGGTTCAAAACACCATTGATGAGCTTAACAAACTTAGCGAAGAACACAAAAAGCTCAGCGAAAAAACAAAACAAAAGCCTGAAAACACGGATCAAATTAAACAGGAGCAAAAGTCCCACGAGGAAGAAATGAAAAGCATTCAGGAAGACTACGAAAAAACAATGAAAAAGAATGAGGACCTGAAAGAACCCATGAACATGGATGACTTCAAAGAAGAATTCGAAGACATTAAAAAAAGCATGGAGGAAACCGATGAGATGCTTGAAAAAAACAAACCAAACAAAGCATCGGAACAACAGGAAAAAAGCTCTGAAAAGATGAAAGAAATGAGTGAAAACCTCATGAGTATGATGGAACAAAACATGCAGGCTCAGGCAGGTGAAAACATCGAAGACCTGAAGCAATTATTGCATAACCTGGTTCAGTTTTCTTTTGACCAGGAAAAGCTCATTGAAAAATTTTTAAACATCAACAGCCGCGATCCCCGTTTCAAGGATATTATTATTGAACAAGGGAAACTGCAACGTTCGTTTGATATCATCAATGATTCTTTGACAGCATTGAGTTCTCGTGTTCCCCAGATTGGAAATATCGTTCGGGGTGAGCAGAAAAACATACGCAACGAACTGGAAAAAATCATGACCAACATTGATAATAACCGTCTGCATAAAGTGCGCACATCCCAGCAAATGGTAATGACACACGCCAATAATGTGGCATTGTTGTTGTCTGAAGCTCTGGATCAAATGCAGCAGCAAATGAATTCCATGGGCAGTTGCAGTGGATCATGCAAAAAACCCGGGCAAGGCAAACCAAAAATGGGTGAGATGCGTAAAAGACAGCAAAACCTGAAAAAACAATTGCAGGAAATGCTGGACATGATGAAACAAGGGCAAAAACCGGGAGGGAAAAACGGACAGAAACAGATGAGCAAACAAATTTCCAAAATGCTTGCAGAACAAGAGATCATGCAGAAAATGCTCAATGATATCATGTCAGAACAAAACATACATCCGGATGCAGCAAAACGGCTTCGCGAGATAAACCAGATGTTGGAAGAAAGCAAAAATGAACTCATCAACAGGAACATCACCCCTGATCTGCTTAAAAGGCAGGAACAGATTGTTACCCGTATGCTGGAGGCCGAACGCAGTGAATTTGAACGTGAGATAGACAAAGAACGTAAATCTGAAGAAGCCAAACATTACAAAATTTCAAATCCCGAAGAGGCATTTCAAAAAGCCCTGGAAAAAGAATCTTTCAATGAACTCCTGGAGTTTTCACGGCTAAAAATGACCCGGTTTTACAAAGAAAAATACAAAGAATATTTGCTTAAAATCAACCAGTAGTTCGTTCTTTAATTAATATAACTTGTCCGGCGAAGACGGGACCGTGTCCGGCGTAGCAGAGCGAAGACGGATCAATAAACGTTTAAATAAATCCTAAATCCTAAATTCTAATAACTAAATACTAAACAAATTCAAATGATGAAAAATCAAAATTCAAAACAATATAATCTGGAAGTTAGAACTTTTCTATTTGCCAAAAATGTCAGAACATTTGTTAAAAAACTTCCCAAAACTATTGCCAATATTGAAGACAGTAAACAACTAATTAAAGCATCAGGGGCGGTTGGTGCTAATTACATTGAAGCAAATGAATTGTGAGCCCTGTCTAAAAAGTCA
>JAYENB010000033.1:0-5174 GCA_034721855.1 Bacteroidota bacterium | reverse complement strand
GAAGGCATCCGTATAGTAGATTTGCGGAGTTTTTTGAGTGATGATTAAACTAGGGTCATGTCAAGCCTACAGAAACGATTGCTGTAATTCTATGAACATCTGAAACTAACTTGAGTCTGTCTATATAAGGTGTTAGGTGATAGGTTTTAGGAGGAAAATTTTTCCTAAATTCTAAATCCTAACCCCTGACACCTAACTCCTGACAAGTTTTTGAGCTTTGATCTTTTGATTAATTGTCTGACATTCTGAACAAGCACTAACTCACCTCTATGATTTTCCTATTGCATCTCCTGCAATGTTTGCCGTCTTTCATCTGGTTTACGGCGCTGAATCCCTGCCTGCTGATAGCGAGCGTGCCGCAATCCGGACAATAGGTGTTTTCAGCTTCTCCGGCCATGATGTTTCCCGGATAGACGTACAACAAACCTGCTTTCATGGCTTTTTCCCTCACTTCAAACAGACGCTCTTCAGGTGTGGGAGGGACGTTACGCATTTTGTATGTGGGATAAAAACGGGAAATATGCAGCGGAACTTCATGCATGTTGCGTTCGGTCATCCAGTTGAAAAACGCATCCAGCTCTTCATCGTTGTCACTGATACCGGGAATGAGCAACATGGTAATTTCAAGGTGAGCATCACTGTTGTGGATGGTTTCAATGGTTTTCAATATGGGTTTAAGCGGGCTGTCGGTTATTTCCTGGTGTACTTTTTCGTTGAACACTTTCATGTCAATGTTAACAGCATCAATTACCGGCAGCAATTGACGTAAAGGTTCCGGGCTGATAAGTCCATTGCTGACCATGATGTTTTTTATGTTTTTCTGGTGTGCCAGCTCCGCAGTTTTAATCATCATCTCATAAAAAATGGTGGGTTCAGTGTAGGTATATGCAATGGACTGCAGACCATGTGATGCCACGTTGTCCACAATTTGTTTCGGTGTAATGATCCGGGATGGCTTGACGGGATTGCTTGCCTGTGAGATATCACTGTTCTGGCAATTTTTACAATGCATGTTACAACCGGCTGTGCCAATGCTATATACTTCGCTGCCGGGCATAAAATGATAAATGGGCTTCTTTTCCACCGGGTCGATGTGCCCTGCTATTATCTGTCCATACGACAAAGCCCATAATTTGCCATCAATGAGCATACGTGTACCACACATGCTCATTTCATTTTCTTCAAGCACACATGCCTGCGGACACAATTGACACAGTGCTTTTCCATCTTTCCTGATTTTGTAAAAATACGCTTCTTTTCTGTTCATATTCTATTTAAAAACAATGGCTTCATACAAATACACGTCGGCATCTTTCCATCCGTCCCATGTCATGCCGGCTTTATCCCTGGCACAATGGCCGAGAAACTCTTCTTTGTTCCAGCCTGTATCGGTGGCAACCTGAGGCAAAAATGTGCCCGAAGCAAAATCATGTTTGATGTAAATACCATGCTTGCCAAGTTTAAGTTCAGATATGTCTTTCATGGGACGCAGTGGTGTTAACACTGATATTTCAATCTCAATGTCTGATAATTCGTTTTCGAGTAAAGGAGAAAAGCGGGTATCATGAAAAGCTGCAGCCACAGCCATTTCTTTTACCATTTTCCACAATGGCCGGTCATCGCCAAAATTCCCAATGCATCCCCGCAGTTTGCCATTTTTATGCAGGGTTACAAACGCACCGCATTGTGTGGTAAGTTTTTCGGGCACATCATCATCCTTTTCAGGTAAAACAACATCACCAGGATGGAAGCTGGCATCAATACTTTTGCGGGCCAAACCCAGTAGAAATTGTTTTTCATTATCCGACAAGCTAAAATTCTCTTCATTGGATTCTTTCATCAATCCGGCAATGGCAGCGTATCCAACCACCCTACTGTGGTCACCGAATACAGCATCACCTGAATTGGCCGTGGATATCTTTTTCCATTCGATATCGCTGTTATCAAACAATTTCATTATTGTTAATGCAGATGTCCAGCCGCAAATATCAGTGGCAAGGGAAGAAATGCCCTTATTTTTATGGTCTTCCATGGTGGAAATCAAGGTATCGGGTTTCCCTGAAACAATGGCCTGCACTGTTTCACTGTCCACTTTCCTGGCCGTTTCATAATCAGGAAAATGCGAAAGGTCTGTAGAAACAACAAATGCCGTTTCCGGGTCATTTTTCCATGGTTCAATCGCTTTTGCCAGCTCATCGCTAATGCCGGCTGAATAACTTCCAATGAGCAGCGGCACAATCTGCGCATCCGGCAGGTAGTGTTTGATGAAAGGAATTTCCACTTCAATGCAATGTTCATCCTGATGCGCCATGGGGACAAAATCAATGAAATCATGGCCTGTTAACAGCTTTTCAGTCACATGTTTGTCTATGTTTACCAAGCCAAGCGGTGTGTCATAAGCATCGCCTGCATACACCGAAACCCCGTCAAAATGGGCATGATGTGATGAGCCGATAACAAAGACACGTTTTATCTTTTTAGCATCAATCTGAACAATGGCATCAGCTGCAATTTGTCCCGAGAACACATAGCCTGCATGGGGAGCAATGACCGCTTTAGCAGGCCTGGTCAGTTTTTTAGATTTCGCATTTTCAAAATAAGACTGCAATGCATCATTCAACGCATTTTTATCGTCTGAATAGAACTGGCCGGCAACGGCAGGTTTTCGTATTTTTTTCATCATATATTATTTTTCGTTTTTATTTTTTACAAGCCCTAAAAGGTACCATATTTTTTACAAACAGCAAATCAAAATGTTTATTTTTTTTACAATTCGGTGGCTTCGAGACGATTTCGATGAAAAATCGAAATCCCTCAGACACCTACTTTATTGAGGTGATTGAGGGATTCAGCTCCGCTGAATTGTCTCGAAATCACCGGAAAATAATCCCTCAGCCACCTTTTACAAAATTCCCTGTTATGTAGCAATTTCGCGCAAGGTGGGAGGCTGGCATCCCCACTTGTTGCAGGCATTGTATGAACAGCCACAGCATAGTGACAGGCGGAACTCATGTCTGTGGCTATGGTGAATACATGCCTGCAATAAGTGGGATATAAGCCGTACACCGACCCTGAACAGGTACTGTTTTACTGTTTCGCTAAGCGAGTAAGCGAAACAAAACAGTACCTGTTCAGGGATGCGCCCAAAAAATAAGATTTATACTGCATCAGTGTTATGTCCCCCTTAGGATAAAATTAAGCTTATGTGGAAAGGTTTTTGATGAAGCTTTTATATCTTTACGTCAAATTTAAGGCCCCTTATGCTTATGAGATATTTGAAATCCCTTATCATATTGGTAATTGTCCTGATTGTTTGTTTCCCTGCAAAAGAAATCCAGGCTCAAGATTTGAAAAATGAACAGACGCAGCAATTGCATAAATTCGGGCGTGTGTTAACCCTCATTAACACCTTGTATGTCGATACCGTCAGCCAGGAAAAAATTGCGGAAGATGCCATAGTGGCCATGCTAAAAGGACTTGATCCACATTCAATTTACATCAGCAAAGATGAAGTGAAACGCATGAACGAACCATTGGAAGGGGAGTTTGAAGGTATTGGGATACAGTTTAACATCATGGAAGATACGCTGATGGTGGTTGCTACCATTCCCGGCGGGCCTTCAGAAAAACTCGGGATTATGCCCGGTGACAGAATTATTACAGTGGATAGAAAAGATATCGCTGATATCGGGCTGAAAAATTCCGACGTGGTGGATATGTTGCGTGGGGAAAAAGGCACAGAGGTGGATGTTGGAATTGTACGCAAGGGCGTGGATAAGGTGCTTGAATTTACCATTGTACGGGATAAAATACCTATTTTTTCTGTCAACGCGGGGTATGTTGTGGATGATGATATTGGTTATGTGAAACTGAACCGGTTTTCAAAAACCACAGATGAAGAATTGAAAGAAGTATTTAACCGCTTTGATTCTGTTGGTGTAAACAGCATTATTCTTGACCTGACCAGCAATGGTGGCGGATATATGGACAAAAGCATTTCGCTGGCCGACCAGTTTTTGGAAGATGGTGAAATGGTGGTTTACACACAGGGTGAAAATTCACCGAAGCGGGAATACCGTGCCACTGATGATGGACGATACGAGAACGCCCGTGTGGTAGTGCTTGTCAATGAAGGCTCTGCCTCTGCAAGTGAAATTGTTTCCGGTGCGCTTCAAGATTGGGACAGGGGCATTATCATAGGAAGACGCACGTTTGGTAAAGGGCTGGTGCAAAGGCCATTTATGCTTCCGGACGGAAGCATGATTAGACTAACGGTAGCAAGGTATTATACCCCATCAGGAAGGTGCATACAGAAGCCTTATGAAGAAGGCAAAGAAAATTACAGCCATGAACTGATTGACAGGTATACCGAAGGAGAAATGATTAGCGCGGATAGCATACATTTTCCGGACTCATTAATGTATAAAACCCTGCGAAAAGAACGTAAAGTTTATGGTGGTGGTGGTATTATGCCGGATGTATTCATTCCGCTTGACACTACACAGGTTTCTGATTTTCACAGTGCACTGATGCGAAAAGGGGTTATTTTCAGTTTTGCTTTGACGTATGTTGATGACAACCGTGATGTGCTCAATAAAACCTATCCCAATTTTTATATATATGAATCGGAATTTGTGGTAACTGATGAAATGATTGATGACCTAACTGAATATGCTGAAGAAAAGGACATCAATGAAAGCATGGACAGCATCACAGACAAGCAGCTTAATAAACTGAAGCTACATGTAAAAGCGCTGATTGCATCTGATATCTGGGAAACCAATGAATTTTACCAAATCAACAATAAGCGCAACGATGCATTTTTGAAAGCACTTGAAATCCTTCGTGACCCCAGAAAATACGATGCCATACTAAACAGGGAAACCCAGTAAGCTCAAAGTTCAAAAAATTAAAGTTCAAAATAAATTCCAAAACTTGTCCGGCGAAGACGGATGACAAGCACCAAATATCAAATAAACACTAAACAGCTTACGATAATATAATAATTATAAAGTTGGGGACTTTCCATGCCTGCGTGTAAGTTTGAAATTTTGTAACCATTCACAGTATATTTATTTAACATCAATTTCTTAGTTTATACATTTTTATAATTTCTAATTGACCTAATTGACCTAATTGACCTAATCAATACCCAAATCCCAATGTGTAAAATG
>JAYENB010000032.1:0-5268 GCA_034721855.1 Bacteroidota bacterium | reverse complement strand
CGGAACCCGTGGGTTACACAAACACCCATAACCCCCTTTTGGCGGGATTTTTGATGCGATAGCACTCAAAAATCGTGACAAAAGAACATTTCAATCTGTCAACCGGAAATTGTCCCGGTCTTTGAGCACGGGAAACTTTTTTCTAAAGGCCATCAAATCATCCTTAGTAATGCTACCTGAAACTAATTTCTCTTCATCCCCTGCATCCAGCAACACATTGCCTTTGGCATCAAACAACAAACTATCTCCCTGGTATGACAGGTTTCTTCCGTCCTTTCCTATCCTGTTGACACCAACAACATACGCCTGGTTTTCAAGTGCCCTGGCTATAAGCAAAGATTTCCACACATCAGCGCGTGGAGCAGGCCAGTTTGCCACATAGATTAATAAATCGTAATTCATAGTATTCCTGCTCCATACAGGAAAACGAAGGTCATAACACACCAGTGGCATAATGCGCCAGCCCTTAACATCCACCAACAATTGCTTGTGCCCGGCTGAATAATGATGGTGCTCATCTCCCATCCGAAACAGGTGTTTCTTATCATAATGCGCTTCAGAACCATCAGGAAAAATAAAATATAAGCGGTTATAACACATGCCTGCCTCGCACACAATCATGGAAAAAACAATGGATGTTTGCGTTTTTTTGGCCAGGTCTGCGATGGCATGAAAATCTTCAGATTTATGTGGCTTCCCAATTTTTTCCACATTCATACTGAAGCCCGTTGTGAACATTTCAGGACAAACAAGCAGATCAATATCATGGAGCTTTTTTTCATGTGACCACAGTTTATCAACATTAGTTTTTGGCTGCTCCCAGGCCAGATCAGCCTGATACAATGCGATATTTAATGTCTTATATTTCATTTTCTTACAATTGTTGGAAAAAATTCCAATTTCAAAGTTCAAAGTTCAAAATAAATTCAAAAAAAAACAACTTCATACTTTCCCTGTTTCGTGTTTCGCCTCTTCATAGCTTTGTGCTATCGTACCTTCATATTATATTTTTGGGCAGCTTAACCGTCTTCGGCTGCTAGTGCCGGACGTCTCTGGCTGTTCGTGCAGGCAGGACAAAGGAGCTTCCTCCGGTCGCTCTTTGCTCTGCGCACTCACAAGCCATTTCCGTCCGGCAGCTAATCCGCCTCCGCCGGGCTGCGGAAATCTCATCTCTACTTAATTTTTGTCTATAAAGTCAAAAATAAAGAATTAATAAAAATAATAGCAAAATCTATCGTTTTCTCAAAATCAAGATAAGGTGTGAAGATTTAGCTTTTGACTTTTGATTTTATTATCCTGATTTCAAACTGTGAACGCTTACGGTTATTGTTTTGCATATGGATTGAATTTTTCAGGATGTTTCCCGGTTACCCCGGCAAATGTCAGTTTTAATACATTTATAAAATTTCTATCACCCGGAATGGGATCAAACAATTGCAAAATATCCAGTTCTTTCTGTTTATAATCCATTTTTCCTGCAACCAAAGGCAAATTTGCACGTCTCGCTATACGTATTGCCCCTGTCTTCCAGTTATCAACTCGTTTACGCGTCCCTTCAGGCGTAACCACAAGCAAAAATGTATTGCGTTTTTCAATTTCGGATATCAGTGTTGCAGTCAGGTCGCCGGGTTTATTCCTATCCACTGGGATGCCTCCAAGTGCTTTCAAAAAAAATCCCAACGGCCACTTAAACACTTCTTTTTTTATCAAAAACCGGGGTTTCAATCCCACGTACATAAAATACAGCTTTCCCCATACAAAATCCCACATACTGGTGTGTGGAGCCATCACACATACCGATTTAGCAATATCAGGATAATGACCGGTAATTTTCCAGCCTCCCAGTTTCAACATGCAATATGCAAATGCTTTTTTCATAAAACCTCGATAATTTTCACATCAGGGGACTGATTCAGGCGGTCAATCAAATCATCAGCACGCTGCAGCCTCACCCCTATTTTCATTTTACAATCCGTTGTAAATTCACGTTCACTTACCTTAAGGTTTTGTTCGAGGATCAAGCGATTAACATGGTCCATCACCGCATAATCAAACTGAATCCTCAGGTATTTCCGGCGTGTTACTTTAATGATTTTAGCGTTGCTGAGTGCCTGTTGAGCTGCCGTTTTATAAGCATTGATTAATCCGGGGATACCCAGTTTTGTTCCCCCGAAATACCTGACTACCACAACAAGCACATTTGTCACATTGAACGATCGGATTTGTCCCAGCACAGGATCTCCTGAAGAATGGGCTGGCTCACCATCATCATTAGCCCTGAATTGCATTTTATCTGCTCCTAAAACATAAGCATACACATGGTGCCTGGCATTGTAATGTTGTTTGCGTAAATGTTCTAGTTTTTCTTCAATTTCAGATGCCTTTTCAACAGGGTAAGCATAGGCCAGGAATTTGCTGCCCTTATCTTTAAACTCGCCTTCAGAAGCATTTTTAATACTCAAATATGTATCAACATCATCTGACATAAATCATTTAGTAATGTATAATATTCCAATTGCGATTAAACAAATAACCAACCCTGCCCAATTGAGTTTACTCAAGCGTTCTTTAAAGAACACATATCCTATAAATGCCGACAAACTGACAATGCCGATGTTATTGATACCAAAAATCACAGAGCTGTCAAAAATATCAGAATTCAGGGCGCGGATGAGGAAATAGATTGATCCATAATTAACTACCCCCAACCCAGCTCCCAGCAATATAAGGCGGATGTTACTGAAATATTTAAAATAAGTGGGTTTAAAAAACATGATGATCAATCCTGAAATAAAGGAGATGCTAAACAAAAGGCTTGTAAACATGGAAGATAAATCATCACCGACATACGCCGCCTGCGCATATTTAACAAGGGAATCAACAATTCCCATGCCCGCAAACAAAACGAGAGGCACCCAAAACTGTTTGTTAAATTTGCCGTTTTTCTGCTTTTTATAGACAGCCATTACCAAACCACCAAGCGCCAATATCATTCCCACCACTTTGATGTATGGCAAGGCTTCTTTGTAATAAATGATCGAAAACAAAATAGGAATCACAACAGACATTTTGCTTGCCAGTGTTGTGATTGACATGCCGGAATGAATGGAGGAATAGCCGATCACAAAAAACATCAGGATAAACAACACGCCAATCAGAACAGCCACCGGTGCCCAGGCTTCATTAAACACATTCAGCATTATTTCACGGTTAGGACTAATTATAATGCCTATCAAACCTGCCACAAAATAATTGATAACAATGGCATTCAGGTTGGGGAGTTTATACCTGTCAAGCAACTTAAAAAACACAAAAATGCCGGTTGCCGATAATATGGTTAGTAATACCCAAATCATAACTTACATTTTTTGCGCAATATACATAAAAAGTCGCAAAAAGTTATTGTTAAACAGTTGAACCCGGTCTAAAAAGTCAAAAAAATGAGAAATGCCACAAAGTCACGAAGACACCAAGAGTCACAAGTATTTGTATTGCAGTATTTTAAATTGTGAGACTTTGTCTCTTTGTGTCTTAGTGGCTAGGAAATGACTTTTTAGACTGGGCTCACAGTTGAAATAAAAAAGCGGCAGATGATGAATTACATTTTCAGTTTTTCATCGATTTCGGTGATGTACTCTTTGAAGTTTTTGTTTGTTTCGATAAGATTATTCACTGTTTTACAGGCATGCAATACCGTGGCATGATCTTTATTTCCTATGTTGGCACCAATAATAGCAAGCGATGATTTTGTCATGTTCTTAGCAAAATACATGGCAATTTGCCTGGCCTGAACAACTTCGCGCTTCCGTGTTTTGGAATTAAGCTTGTCAACAGTCAAACCAAAATAATTGCATACCACTTTCTGAATGTAATCAATGGATATTTCGCGCTCTGAATTGGTCACAAGTTTGTCAATCATGGTTTTGGCAAGTTCCATTGAAATTTCCTTGCGGTTCAGAGTAGATTGAGCCAGCAGGGAAATCAGAGCGCCTTCGAGTTCGCGGATATTATCAGAAATATGGGAAGCAATATATTCAAGGACTTCATCCGAAATATTGATGCCGTCCTGATAAGATTTCTTTTTAAGGATTAAAATGCGGGTGTTAAAATCAGGTTCCTGCAGGTCGGCTGCTAGTCCCCATTTAAAGCGGCTCAACAGTCGCTCATCTAACCCCTGCATATCAACCGGTGGTTTATCTGAAGTCAACACCAATTGTTTTCCCAACTGATGCAGGTGATTGAATATGTGGAAAAACACATCCTGTGTGCCTTGTTTTTGTGCAAAATATTGAACATCATCAACGATAAGCACATCTATCATCTGATAAAAATGCACAAAATCGTTGCGGTTATTTTTGCGTGTAGCTTCAGTATATTGCGTTTGAAATTTGTTTGCATCAACGTACAAGACTGTTTTTTCAGGGAATCTGTTTTTTACTTCTATACCAATGGCCTGTGCCAGGTGTGTTTTACCAAGCCCGGGGGCACCATAAATAAACAAGGGATTAAACGCTGTTCCACCGGGTTTTTCTGCTACTGCATATCCGGCTGATCGTGCCAAACGGTTGCACTCACCTTCGACAAAATTGTCAAACGAGTTTTCAGAATTCAGTTGTGGGTCAACATGCATTTTTTTCAACCCGGGAATGACAAAAGGATTTTTTATGGATGTTCTGTCTTTATCAACAGGAATCTGAACTGGTTTGTTGTGCAGACCGGATTTATCACTCGTTGGTATTTTGACCGTATATGGTTGTTTGGAAAACCCATTGTCTCTCATCACTACGTTATACTCAAGCTTTACTCCAGGTCCGATGACTTTAGTAAGGCTTTTTTTCAGCAAATCAATGTATTGTTCCTCAAGAAACTCATAGAAAAAAGTACTCGGAACCTGAATGGTCATAACGTTATCTTCCAGCTTCAATGGCTTGATTGGCTCAAACCACGTTCTGAAATTAACCTTCGGCACATTGTCGCTGATTATCTTCAGACATTCATTCCATGCTTTTTCGACATTTTTAACCATCAATTGCCATTTTTTTCATCCGATAAACATCGGTTTTAATTTGATTTGATTTTCCCAGCAATGTGTAAAAAATATATCACCTGACCAAATCAAAATTCAATTTTTTTCTTATTTATTTTTATGTTTATAACTTTCAACAGGTTATGTTCACAAAATAATTAATACTCTTATAAATCCAGTACAAATGTGCAATTCCCAAATTTCATCGGTTTTACATCTGCAATTTTGGGATGATAAAAGTA
>JAYENB010000031.1:17717-25100 GCA_034721855.1 Bacteroidota bacterium | reverse complement strand
TTTAGCTGTTCTTTCTTCTAAATCCCACTTTTTGTTATTAGTTTTATTGGTCATTTTTTAGATTAATTAGAGCAATTAGAAATTAGGTCAATTAACAGTTATTTAATTTTAAAATGTGAACAGTTACTATATTGTTTTATTTTTAGTTATATATAAACGGCGAAACTTCAGTTGTTAATGTTTGACTTAAATTCGTATCTTAGCATACCTAACCAACAGCATGATGTTATGAAAACCACAGTCTTATTCGTGTTTGCATTGATGATGGGATTTTCTGTAATTGCTCAGCCACTCACACCGCAGGAAGTATGGATTCTAATGCGTGATGGTGACAGCCTCGCTGCTGATTTATATGTCCCACAACCCGAACAGCCACGCCCCACTATTTTGGTTCAAACCCCTTACAACAAGTATTATTTTCGTTACAATTTACCAGTAGGCTACGGCACTGACCTGGACGCGTGTCCTTATAATGTGGTAGTTATGGACTGGCGGGGATTTTATGCTTCTGCTGATGCAGCCAACACTGATGCCACACGCGGGGAAGATGGTTATGATGCCATAGACTGGATTAAAGATCAAAGCTGGTCAGATGGAAATATTGGGACCTGGGGTGCATCTGCGCTGGGAAAAGTGCAATTTATGACTGCAGCCGAACAGCATCCCAATCATATTTGTGCTGTTCCCCTTGTTGCCAGCCCGGAATACAATTACCAGGTGTATTACCCCAATGGTGTTTACCGTGAAGAATACGTGGAACAACTGGATGCTTTGGGGTTTGGTATTTCTATATGGATAGAGGCTCACCCTTATCATGATTGGTTGTGGACGTATGTGGAAGACTCCACGTATGCTCCGGGAGACATTCATATTCCCACGCTCATGATTGGCGGCTGGTACGACCATGCCACTGAATGGGTGCTCCGTTATTTCGAAGGCATACGGACGCAATCTCCGGTAGGTGTAGCAGAACAACACAAACTAATGATGGGGCCATGGGCACACAATACCATTGGTAAATTAACCCAGGGGGAACTGGAATTTCCTGCAGCCCAGCATGTCAGTGAGCAATATGCACAGGCTTTTTTCGATTACCATTTGTTACAAGCGTACAATGGATGGCCTTCCAATCCAGTCGTAAAATATTTCCAGATGGGTGACATGGCATGGCATGAAACAGAAACGTGGCCGCCTTCCGGATTCAGTGATGAAACATTTTTTCTGCATGGGAACGGTTCACTTTCATCCAGTAACCCGTCTGTTGATGATTCATGTTCTACATTCAGTTATGATCCGCGTGATCCTTCACCTACCATTGGCGGACCGACGCTGCATGCTGATTTACAACAGGGGCCTTATGACCAGGCATTAGAAGTGGAATCCCGTGATGATATTGTCATTTTTGACAGTGGTGAATTGCCTGAACCTGTTAGCATGGCAGGAAAACCCCGTGTGGTGTTGTTTGTTTCAAGCAACCGGATGGATACCGATTTTGCTGTGCGTCTCACTGATGTGTATCCGGATGGCAGAAGTATGATATTGGCGGATGGTATTTACCGCATGCGTTTTCGCAATGGCTACACAAGTGCAGCAGAATCCTTTATCACGCCGGGGGAAATTTATCAAATCGAAATTGAGTTGCCGGACATAGCCCAGACATTTCCTGTAGGCCATCACATCAGGCTGGATATCACGTCATCAAACTATCCCCGCTTCCACCGGAACATCAATGATGGTGGGGGTCTGTATGTCGCCGGTGATACGCTGATAGCATTAAATAAGGTATGGCACAATGCTTCCAATCCCTCCAGCTTGATATTACCTGCTGCTTCCAATGTAAATTTAGTGACAGAAAAGAGAAGAAATGTCAATTTTTACCCTAACCCTTTACCGGCAGGCGAAAAATTAACAATAACCGGTGCATCCGGGAAAAATCTAAGCATATTCAATCTCTGTGGACAACTGGTCAATTCAGTGAACATAAACAAGGAAAAAACAGACATTGACTCCCCTGAACCTGGAATTTACATCCTTCATTTTAAAGATGCACAAACCAAATGCGCTGATAAATTATTGGTTTACTAATGTTACCTATAAACGTTATACAGGATTTACCCAGGTAAACATTGCTGGCTACGGAGAAACACTTTCAGTCGGTGTAAGTTACCGGTTTTAGGATGTATAAGTATCAACAAAAAAAGTGAGAATTTGCACGCTCCATACGTACTCTCACTCTGTTTTTGTGGGCCCACTTGGGCTTGAACCAAGGACCACCTGATTATGAGTCAGGTGCTCTGACCAACTGAGCTATGGGCCCGAAAATTCGGATTGCAATATTAGCACATTTTTGGCATATCTGCAAAATAAATTCAGATTCTTTTTTTTCTAAATTTTTTCCAGTTTCCAAGCACCAAAATGGCTGCCACAAAGAAAGGCATGGCTGGAATATTGTACCGTACCAAAGCACCAAGCACAGGAGTACTTAAACCGGTGGTGGTAAAAAGAATAAGCATAAAAGAAAGGCTGAACAGCATCAGTTTTGTCTCTCTTGAATTCGGTTTTTTGGGGGCAATACATGCGCAAATAAGCATAATTAACAGTATCAGTTTTTCAATGCCTGCCACAAGCATCAGGGGGGAATGCCATTCCAGGATATGTGGCCGGAACATGCTGTTAAAAAAACCGGCGGGAGAATGACGCAGCACAGATAATATATTCGGTTCTAGGTCTGGCAGGTTAACGGCTGAGCCTACATCATCAGTTGCTTCCACCATACTGACAAAATGATGTTGTTTTTTGTCAAGAAGATGAAACATATTTAGCTTTGGGTAAAGTACCCCTGCCAACCAAACCAGTAAAATGATAATAATATGCGTGATGATAAATTGTCTGAAAATAGGTTTGTTGCGTTTTGTTGCCATCAGAAACAGGATGCCGGGAATCATACAAATAAGCACGTAAATTTTTGTCATGATAAACAGACCGACCGACAGCACAAGCAGAAGCAGTATGTTCACCTTAAATCTTTTATGCAGCAAAGAAGATATAGCATAAAACAGTAAGCCTGTATTCAGCATAAGAATGCCTTCTTTGAGCAAGCCGGCACTCCAGAAAAATACACTGGGAACCATATATACCGCAAGGGCAAGCCACACATTGCCTTTTGTGTAAAACATTATGCCCCGGTACAGCAGGGTAAGCCCCAGGAAAGCCAGGAAAGCCATGAGCAGCGAATGACTTATCACACATCCACCTGTTGCCGGATACAGCAGAGCGTTGTAACGTATCATGATGCGGTTGTCATTCCAGACACCATGAAAATATGCTCTGTGCCAACGGCCAGTGTGTTTCAGACATTGTTCAACTTCCGGAGTATCAGTCCCGATGCCTGTGACAATGCGCATGTATGTGCCTGGTGAATCAGTATGTTCAACGATGGCTTTTCCGTCGTTGTAATATTTGTATATGTCTGCTGTTTCCTGTGGATAGTACCAGGTGTATAGCGCCAAAACAGCAAGTGATGCCAGCATTTTGGCTCCCCACAAGACCAGCCTCCATGTCCTTGTCAGACCGGTACGCTTAAACAAAGGCAGTTTATACACCATCCATGTGGTGGCAACCACAACAATCAGAATGCTTATGATGTTTTGTACCGACATTATTTTTTTGTGAAAATAACAAGAATTTATGTTTTGCACTAAACATTGGAATGAAAATCATTATACAGTGTTTTTCCGGTACCTTTGGTATTGATATATGCACAATATCTGTTACTTTTGTTTCAAATGAAACCGGATGGTCATACTGATAATCATAATTGTTGTTGCTTACCTCATGGGGTCATTCAATGCCGCGTACTGGTTTGGCAAGTGGTTCCACGGGATAGACATCAGGGAGCACGGCAGTAAAAATGCCGGGGCTACCAATTTGTTGCGTGTTGCCGGATGGAAAATAGCCCTCCCCGCATTTATTATTGATGTGGCTAAAGCTTTTGGGGCGGCCTCGTTGGCATCCTTACAAAACCTGTGGACCGATGGGAGTGAGGCTTTTATGATTTTGCAAATCAGCCTCGGTATTTTGGCCGTTATAGGCCATTTATTTCCGCTGTTTTCCGGATTCAGGGGTGGGAAGGGCGTTGCCAGTACTCTTGGCGTTGTGATTGCTGTTCATCCCTTGGCTGCCCTGTCAGCGGCAGGTGTATTTCTGCTTATGTTTCTTATTACCCGGATTGTTTCTGTATCATCAATGATAGCAGGCATTTCTTTTCCCTTGTTTTTACTTTTTGTGTTTAAAGTAAACACGTCTGCATTGCTCATATTTTCTGTTATTGTGGCCATTTTGTTGTTAATAAGCCATAAAGAAAACATTAAAAAGCTGTTAAAAGGGGAAGAAAAGCCCTTGCGTTTCAAATGATTTGTTTTAATTTATTGTCAGAAATATGGATTTATACATATTCAGGTGTATATGTTTTTTACCGCCTATTACCGCTGATTATTATTAGGGCGTGTCCCTGATTTCTATGTGGGTTTGAATTCGATTAGCGAAAAAGAAAACGCCCACGTAGAAATCAGGGTCGGTCTGCGGCTATTAGCTGCTTTGCTTCGCCTTCAGCCTGTTATGCTGTGGACAGGAGCTCCCGTTGGTCGCTCTGCCACAGCAACAGGCTGTAAGGCTCATCGGCAGCAGGCTAACCGCCTCCGCCCTCACGCGGGAGGGTAAGAGTACAAAAACACGAAGGAGCGATGGAAAGAGAAAATAAGAAATATAAGATATGGAAAAATAAAAACAAGGCGATATGAAACAAATCAATAAATTATCAGTTGTCATTGCCGGAGTCATTGTTATTAGCACAATGATATCTTGTAATCAAAAGAAAGGAAAAGACATGCAAAAAGACGCAATTGTATTAGCGGACCTTGATACTACGGTATCCCCAAAAACAAATTTTTATCAATATGCCACAGGCGGGTGGCAGGAAAACAATCCCTTACCCGAAGAAGAAAGCCGTTTTGGCAGCTTTGACCAGCTTGGTAAGCAAACCAGCCATAAAGTAAAGGAATTGATTGAAGCATTGGCGAAAAACGAGCATGAAAAAGGAAGCATCGAATGGATGATAGGTACCTTTTATGCCGTGGGGATGGATACCGCACGCATTGATGCCAATGGGAAAGAACCTGTTCAGGAAGAATTTAGCCGGATAGACGATATTGAAACTGAAGCCGATGTGGTTCGTTATGCAGCATACAACAACCGGCGCGGTATCAGTAGCTTGTTTTATTTGTTTGGCAGCGCAGATTCTGACAACAGTGATATGGAAATTGCTCATTTGCAGCAGGGAGGTCTTGGTTTGCCAGACCGTGATTATTACCTGAGCAATGATGCACGCAGCAGGGAAATTCGTAAGGAGTATGTCAGGTACATGACAAATATGCATGTGCTTTTTGGGCATGAGGCAGAACAGGCTGAAAAAGATGCTGAATTCATCATGGATATGGAAACAAAGCTGGCAGAAAATTCGATGACCCGATTGGAGCAACGCAATCCCCATGTTGTCAACAATAAAATGACATGTGATGAACTAAACAAACATGCCGGAACATTTGATTTTTCCTTGTATTTTGAAACCGTTGGATTGGAATATCCTGACATTATTAATGTACGGCAACCGGAGTTTTTTGCTTACATCGGAAAACTCATGGATGACCTAAGCGTGGATGAATGGAAAACATACTTTCGCTGGAAACTGATGAACAGTACCGCCGGTATGTTAAGTTCTGAATACGATGACATGAGTTTTCAGTTTTATGGCAAATTTCTGAGGGGACAGGAAAAACAGAAACCCAGGTGGAGACGTATGGTTTCAGCAACCAATGGGGCGCTGGGAGAGGCTGTTGGCCAAAAGTTTGTTGAAAAACATTTTCCGCCGGAAGCCAAAGAACGCATGGTTGACCTGGTGGCTAACCTGAAAGATGCTTTTGAGCAACGCATAACTCATTCTGTATGGATGTGTGAGGAAACCCAGGAAAAAGCCATTGAAAAACTCCATACCATACGTGTGAAAATTGGTTATCCTGACAAATGGAGGGATTATTCCGGATTGACGTTGACTGAAGATTCTTATGTGCAGAACATGCTCAATTCAAATGAGTTTGATTTTGATTACATGCTCAGCAAAATCGGGAAACCGGTGGACAAAGAGGAATGGCACATGAACCCACATACCGTTAATGCTTATTATTCACCACAGATGAACGAAATTTGTTTCCCTGCCGGCATATTGCAACCACCTTTCTTTTACATGGATGCTGATGATGCTGTTAATTATGGCGCCATTGGAATGGTTATCGGACATGAAATGACACACGGTTTTGATGATAAAGGCCGGTTATTCAATAAAGAAGGAAACTTAGAATCATGGTGGACAAAAGAAGATGAAGAACGGTTTAATAAAGAAGCTCAAATATTGGTTGACAGGTACAATGATATTATTGTGCTTGATACGGTACATGCCGACGGAGAGTTATCACTTGGTGAAAACATCGCTGATTTTGGCGGACTGAACATTTCATACACCGCTTTCCAAAACACATTGACAGAAGAGGAGAAAAATCAGAAAATAAATGGGTTTACCCCTGAACAGCGTTTTTTCCTGGCCTATGCCAAAGTGTGGGCTCAGAATATCACTGACCAGGAAATACTAAAGTGTACTAAAGAAGATGTGCATTCGCTTGGAAAATGGCGGGTAAATGGTCAGGTGGCAGGGCTGGAAGCTTTTCATAAGGCCTTTGATGTGAAAGAGGATGATGATATGTATCTCCCCCAGGAAAAACGTACTCGGATTTGGTAATGAATTGAAATACTACCACCGACCCCGAACGGGGTTGAACAAGAATAACCCCGAATAAGGGAGGATTACCAACCGTAATCCGGGGGTGTTTATATGTCCCAGTTAGGCGATGAGCTGAGCTTGCCGAAGTGGACAAGATGTCGGGAACCCCGGACAAGGCACGCAGTCCGGGTGTATGGTCATACAGATATGTAGCTTTTGGCACGCAAATTTGCTTTTCTGCAAATTTTCCGTCTAAAGCCGGACAGGCTGTGACAAAAGCACAAATGTGCATCACAACCTGTCTAACCCCGAAGGGGTGACAAGTTTGTAACCACGGGTGTAGTGAGAAAACTCTGTGTGAGCTTGTCCGGCTTGGTAAAACAAAGACGGAAAACGAAACCCGTGGGTTACACAAACACCCATAAACCCCTTTTGGCGGGATTTTTGATGCGATAGCACTCAAAAATCGTGACAAAAGAAATATTGAAGCCCCCAGATAGTGTACCATCTCCCAAACCTGAGTATCATCCCCCGACCCCGAATGAGGTCGAACA
>JAYENB010000031.1:7175-17617 GCA_034721855.1 Bacteroidota bacterium | reverse complement strand
CCCTTTTGGCGGGATTTTTGATGCGATAGCACTCAAAAATCGTGACAAAAGAAATATTGAAGCCCCCAGATAGTGTACCATCTCCCAAACCTGAGTATCATCCCCCGACCCCGAATGAGGTCGAACATGAATAACCCCGGATGAGGGAGGTTTACCGACCGTAATCCGGGGGTTTACAAACACCCATAAACCCCTTTTGGCACGTAAATTTGCCTTTTTTGCAAATTTCGTGACAAAAATATTTATGAACTTTCATCAGGAAATCCGGTTAATGATACAGCAGGTGCGTTTATTTTTCTGAGAAAATTGGTTTTCTTTGGTGAAAGTTTTATTTTTATTTAATTTTATTCAAAATAATAACTATCTGAGTTATGGCTGTAAATAATAGTGAACATGTGAAACGAGTGTTTACCAAATACCTTGAAGAAACAGGGCATCGGAAGACCCCGGAACGTTATGCAATTCTTGAAGAAACATACGCCACGAAAGAGCATTTTGATGTTGAGACTCTGTATATTAAAATGCGGAACAAAAATTACAGGGTAAGCCGGGCGACAATATACAGCACCATCAACTTGTTGCTGGATGCAAATCTTGTCATCAAACATCAGTTCGGACAAAAACACACATCCTATGAAAAAGCATATAACTGCAAAGAACATGACCATCTCATCTGCACAAACTGTGGGAAAGTAATCGAATTCTGCGACCCCCGCATTGATGAAATTCAGCGTGAAATCAGCAAAAAAAATGATTTTGCAGTTTCCTACCATTCTCTGTATTTTTACGGCATTTGTTCAGAATGCAGAAAGAAAATTGATAAAGAAAAATAATGTAGCCTGCGTAGTCTGCATGAGATGGATTTAATTTCCGGCAGATATTCCACGCGATAAAATTATAATTGTATGAAAGTTGATGTATTGTTAGGACTTCAATGGGGAGACGAAGGCAAAGGCAAAGTGGTGGATGTACTCACTCCCGGATATAAGAATATTGTTCGTTTTCAAGGCGGGCCAAATGCAGGACATACTCTGGAATTCAATAAGATTAAACATGTATTGCATAGCATTCCCAGTGGCATATTTCATAAAGACAAAATCAATATCATTAGTAACGGCATGGTGATTGACCCCATTTTGCTGAAAAGTGAAATAAAAGAACTGGAAGCACTTGGAGTCAATGTGAAAACCCAACTTATGATTTCAGATAAAGCCAATTTGATATTACCAACCCACCGCTTGCTGGATGCTGCTTACGAAGCAAGAAAAGGGAAGGATAAAATCGGCAGTACTCTCAAAGGGATAGGCCCGGTATATACCGATAAGATTGCCCGTTGCGGCTTGCGTGCAGGTGATTTGCTGAGTGATTCATATCAGGAAAAATACAAAGATATCATTGAACATCACAACATCTTACTCAATGCTTATCATGGAGAAAAATACAGCGATGAAGATGAGGCAGAATGGAATGATGCAATCGATTACCTGAGGAAGCTGAACATTATCAATACCGAATATTACATTAATCATGCCCTGGATAAAGACCAACCCATGCTTGCTGAAGGGGCACAGGGAACCATGCTGGATATTGATTACGGCTCATATCCTTATGTTACCTCATCTAATACAGTTTGTGCTGCGGTATTCAACGGAATGGGCATTGCACCTCAAAAATCAGGTGAAGTGTTTGGCGTTTTTAAAGCCTATTGCACAAGGGTTGGTGGTGGTCCTTTTCCCACTGAACTTGATGATGATGATGGCCAAAAATTACGTAATGAAGGCAATGAATATGGTGCCACAACCGGCAGGCCACGTCGCTGCGGATGGCTTGATATGGTGGCTCTGAAATACAGTATCATGCTCAATGGTGTGACACAACTCATCATGACAAAAGTGGATGTCCTCAATCAATTTAAGGAAATCAAAGTGGCAACCGCTTATAATATGACTCATGGCCAATCAACCGAACTGCCATTTAACCTTGAAGAAGCTGACCCTGTATATAAATCCATCAAAGGATGGAATCAATCACTGGATAATATTAAGAATAAAAATGCATTGCCGCAGGCCCTGACAGATTACATTCAGTGGATTGAAGATGAAACCGGTGTGCCGGTAACCATGATTTCTGTTGGTCCTGACAGAAAACAAATCATCATGATGAGATGAACAGGAAATCAAAAATTACAGGCATGAGGTTTGCAATATAACTTACGGATTTTTATTTTTGTAACTGAACTTTTTACATCATTAAATTTTAAATTATCAATATGCGTTTTGGTTTTCTTATTGCAGTAAGTTGTCTCATAACACTAAGTTTGCAGGCACAGGTAGAAGTTGGCGTGATTGCTGATGATGGACAAAAAAGGAATTTTAGCTCCGGCGAACTCATTAAGATTAAGAACAGTAAAATTACATTTTATGTTCCGGAGGCATACAATACAGTTTTTAGTGAGGTGTTGGATGAAGTATGGACAATCAGTGACTATGAATTAACATCACATGCGCCTGGTGAAATGACAACGGGTAAGACAAGTCCTTTGTTTTATTTTGATGTAAAAAAGGGACAGAATGCCCAGGTGTTTGATGTCCGTTGTAAACTTGGCATGAAAGATTACAACGGAAATAATCTGGTGGTAGCCAGTTTTCCCTTGTATCAATCTGCTGAGTTGAATAAGGTGCTGACAATGCAGTCAGAGACTAGCGCTTTAAAGCCCCTGATTTATTCTCAACCGGATTTTCATAACATGTCAGAACTGAGTTTGAAAACCAACCTTCAGGCCATCAATAACCTGCTTGCTATGGGGAAAACACAGTGGATGGATGAGGATGTGGTGAAAAATGCCGTTATGCAGAATTTACAAAGTGAAACCCTGCATATCCCCACTTATTGCTTGCTAAAACCGAATTTTATTTCAGGCACCGAAGAAAACCTTGATAAAGAAAAGCTGATGAAAAAATACCCTTATCCCTGGGAAATCTGTGAACCCAATGGAGATGGAGCCCGTTTTATGTTGATGGTTGCACAAACCGGAGCCACTGTTTACATCAGTATTTATGATAATTTGTCAGGACAATTTATTTATCAAACCAAAAACAGCAATCAGTTTTACCTGAAAAAATCCAACCTGAAAGATATTGCAAAATTAATTGGTTAAAACCTCTATTGCAGTATTAATTTTTTTGTATATATCTCTGAAACTACCTTCAGATTGACAAAATACGTGCCTGGCGGTAAATCCTGTAAATCTAACTGATGTTGCCTGGTTTTTGTATCCGGTAAGGTATAAACCACTTTTCCTGTAATGTCTGTTACCCGGAGTTTTTCAAATTTCCCTGTTTGAATATTTACATATACCATGCCATCAGCAGGATTTGGATATATCGAAAATGGTTGCGGCGCTGTTATATCATTGGTTCCTGCCGAACTGAGATAACTGAGTTGCAGTGTCATATTGTATTGAATTTCACTGTACATGTCGTTGGGGATATCTATTTCAAGGTGGAAAATGGTTTTCCCGTCAAAGTGTTCAATGGCATAAAATACATCGTGATATGCACCTGAAGAATCCATAACCTGAATATCCGTGATGCTGTCACAATATTCCGGCAATTCTACCGGCAGGTAAATGCGGGTGTCGCTGTAATGGAATTTATCCCATACCGGAAAATAGGGTGGGTTTTCAGGTTTATTGTACTGTATGGTAATTTCAAGGCTGTTATCATCGACTGAATCAATTTGCGATGTGGTAATTTCCAATGCTTCATCGTGGTTGTTTGTAAAAGGATCAAACATAGGGTCGCCAAAATAAATACGGTTTGCTTTGCCGCCAAGCATATAACATGCTCCTGACCAGTTATTAGGATCAAAATCTCCGTATGTTAACACATCGCAACCCCAGGTGGATTCTGCGGATTCGAACAATTTGAGGGCAGGCCGGTTGCCCAGAAATTCCATCACCACACCGTCATTGCTTCTTTTATGGATGTCTCCGAGCGGTTCATCATACAAAAATGCATTGTAAACATCTTCACTCTGGTCGTTGGCATTGTTGGAGCCACAAGGGGCGAAATACCCGGTTATGCCTGTTTTTAATATGCTCAGGGCAAAGCTAAAGTCATCCGACATATCGTAAAATTCCACATATCCATCTGTATCTCCAAACGTGGCTGCAATATCACCTTCAACCATCACATGTTTTGGCTCCCCTGAATGGCATGCTCCGTTAAAAGCCACCGCCGGATATAAATCCAGACTATCTATATCGTAGCTGCTCAATCCCACATGTGCATAAGCGGTATCTTCTATCAGGGCGGGATCGTAATCCCATACCGGGGGATCCGAATCAGTATTTCCCCCTTCGAACAACCACAACATGTGCGGATCTCCGTTGTGCCCGATATCAAGAAGTTTGTTGTTTTCCATGTAACTGCTGTTGTTGTGGAAAAAATCCACTCCTGAACCATCATCATTGGTTTCCAGCTAGATACAGGAGTATTCCGGAGGATTCAGATACGTCAGATAATCTCCGGGCGATGTGTTTACATGGTTTAAGCTTGTAGCTTAATAACCTCCAACGTTCAGTGGAAAATCTTCAATGTGTTCTGTCTCGGCTTGTATGATGGTATTGACAAAATCAACAGCATCCTGACCGGTGGCCCCTGTAGTAAAACCATAAGAAAAATCACTGAATGGATCTGTATCAATATGTGTACTGATCATCAGAAACGCTCGCACAAAATTGACATCTATTTCAAGGGGTTGCATCACCAGGGCAACATACCGGGGTTCAATGCTGCTGAGTAGAGGTAGTAGGTTTTCCGGTTGGCCGGGATTGAAAAATTGTATTTCTGCATTGCGGTAATCACTCAATGTTACACCGGCTTCATAATAATGACTGGTGGGTTCTTGGGTGGAACACAACACAAGGTAATTATCTGTTTGTTGGGCAAAAATAGCGGGAGTGAAAACAATGTTTGTGGTGACAAATAAAATGATGTAATAAATATGGTTTTTCATGATCGTTTTTTTATGGTGGATAGTAAAAGTAACAAATATCAAGCAATTTTGCAATTATAGTATAATCTGATACCAAGTTGCGTTCAATCTCGTCTTTGTTCCACTTCGCTGGACAAGCTTACGCCGGACACGGTCCCGTCTATCGCCGGGCAAGCCTGTAATATGTAATATTATTAAGGAAGAAAATAGCCATCATAGACAAATACTAAGTAACTTGGGTTGTTGAAAAATGACATTATTGAGCCCAGTCAAAAAAGTCATTGCCTTGCCAATAAGATACAAAGACACAAAGTCTCACAATTTTAAAATGCTGCAATACAAGTATTTGTGAGTCTTGGTGTCTTCGTGACTTTGTGGCATTTCTCATTTTTTTGACTTTTTAGACAGGGCTCATTATTTATTATTTTTTTCGGCAACCCACTTTTTTGCTATAGACGCAGAATGCCATATGGGGTTTAGTTATATCCAGGAAGCATATAATTGTTTTTGAACATGGATGAATGGGAGAAAGAAAATAAAAATCACGGTAGAATGAATTTTTATTACCTTTGGTGCTATGAATAAACCTGTAAATAAATATTTGTTATGAACTTATTAAACAAACTTCTACTGATCATACTTGCAATGACAGTTAGTACGGTAACATGGAGCCAGCAACAAATAGAATTGAATTTTAACCTGGACCAGCCGGATAATCAGTTGCGACTGGATAGTATCCTCACAGAAAATCTGACTGCCGGTGGTGATACCATGATTTATTATCCGAATTCAACACTTTTGCTCAATGTATCCAGTGGCATTGAACAAGAAGACATGATCAATAAATCAGGGCTTATAGTGAGCGAACCCTATCCCAATCCCACATCTAATCAGGCCCATGTTGGTATCTATATACCTGAAGACAAAGTACATGTCAGGGTGTTGGATGTAACCGGCAGAAAATTGTATGAACAATCTTTTAAAACTAATAAAGGTTTATATGTATTGAATTTCACTCCCGGAGCGCAATCACATTACACGTTGAGCATTCGGGCAGGAAATCAGGTCAGAACCATCCAAATCTTGAGTTCCAGTAAAAACAATGTCATGAATCTGGAAATGCAGCAGCAGCCCGAACTGAGACTTACAAAATCAGTAAAAAACAGCAATTTTTCCTTCGCGCCGGGCGATGAATTGAGATTTACCGCTTATTCCACAGCATGCAGCAGTGTTGAAACAGATGTTATCACTGATCAGCCCACTGGTTCAGCTCAATATACCTTTGATTTTACATGGCTGACCGATTTTCAGCCTGCCCCACCCGAAGATGCTACGTTTGTGGTAAGTGATACAAGCATATTATGGGAATGGTCTGAAGTTGAAAATTGCAACGGATATAAATACAATACGGAGAACAATTATGCAGGGGCTACTGATGTTGATACAGTAAAGCAACTGTTGCTCGAAGATTGTGACGAAGGCACAGATTATGAGTTGTACGTCTGGGCTTACAATGATTGTGGAGCCTCGTATCCTTTGCATATCGAACATACCACAACCACCAGGTTCTCAATTGCTGAAAATGAACTGATAGAATCCGGTACAGCTACCCAAAAAATGGATGTGATGATATTCTACGAGCAACCCGATTCAATCATACTTCGAAACACATCAACCAATGTAGTGCTGGATGAAGAAAACCTGCAATTGCTTACCGACCGCATGGAAAAAACGGTATATGTCGAAGGAGGTGTTGGTATTGCTGCTCCTCAAATTGGAATCAACCGCAGGGTAATCTGGGTTCAACGTCATGATATTGGTGCTATTATCCATCCCTGGGAAGTGTATTACAACCCCAGGATCATTCAATACTCTGATTCCATTGTGCATCGCCAGGATGGGTGTTTATCCATTCCTACAGGTGACGGATATCCGGAAATTGAAGATTCTTCATACCGTGCCATATGGGTGGATATTGAATATTATGATGCCGATAGCAACAGGGTGGTGGAACGTATAGATCAACAATATACTGCTCATATTTTCCAGCACGAAATAGATCATCTGAACGGGATTATGTTTTTAGACCGCCAGGTACTCGAGGATAAAGAAAAATTTACCATTGTTGAGGGAGATTCCTATGAAGGTTTGCCACCAATGGAATAGTATTGTAGTTTATTCCTTTCGAAGATTGCGTGTTAGGTAAGAATAATTTGGTATGTGATTTGATATGTATTTCAATATCTCTTAAAAACGAAGCTATGAAACGGTTACTTATGTTGTTTGTGTTTATTTTTTCCCTTTATGCTGTTGGCATGTCGCAAGTTGTGGGAGGGTATTTTGATGAATTGGCGGAAATGTATGAAAATGAAGAGTATGAAGATTGCATTGACAGGGCTGATAAATTGCTTGGAAAGAAAAAGTACGCCGGGGACCCTGAACTTTATTTGTATCAGGCTTTGGCTTATAATCAAATTTCCCGGGATTCTACCCTGGCTCAAATGGCAACATACAGAAATGCATACATGGATGCTTTAAAAAACCTGACCAGGGCAGTAAAAAAAGATAAATATGGTGAATACTTTCCGGAAAATAATTTCATCATTCATGATATTATTAAATCCGGGATTCCCATAATTTTGAATTATTCTGCTGAGAACGATTTTAGCAAAATCAATTCACTCCTTCGAAATTTTATGCGCATATCAGAAGACCCCGGATTGGTTTTTTATAAAGGGGTAATGGATTTTTATAATTATAACGAGAGTGAAGCCTTAGAAACTATGGATATTATGTTACCGGCCTTTGATTCCGTGAAAAATCACGCAAAAGATTACACACAACCCCTTTTCTCTGATGGTATGAAACACTATTTTGATTTACTAATCAAAGAATATGAAATTGATTCGGCTGAACACATCATAAAAATCGCTCATGATCATTTTCCCGGCGATACAGCCATCGAAAGAAGATATCAAATGAATTTAGATTCGCTGAGGTATGACTAAAAAGTTAGGCATCATTGGAGGTTCCGGGCTCGAAGATCCGGATATAATGAAGAAATCAGAAACAATTACTCTCGCAACCCCCTATGGTCCCCATTCGGATATTACGGTGGGGGAGATTCAGGGTGCTCATGTTGCACTATTGAGCAGGCACAACAAAAAACACAACCTCCCCCCAACACAGGTAAACAACCCTGCCAATTTATGGGCATTGAAAGAATTGGGCTGTGAGCAAATCATTGCCAGTACGGCTGCAGGCAGTCTCCGTGAGGAAATTAAACCCGGAGATCTGGTGTTTGTAGACCAGTTTATTGATTTTACAAGGCTTAGAAAAGTATCTTTTTATGAAAGTTTCCCTGCCGGTGACATGAAGCATACCCCCATGGCAGACCCTTTCGATAACGATATGCGTTCGCAACTAATAGAAATTGCAAAACAAATGAAACTCAGTTTTCATGATAGCGGCACCATTATTACTATTGAAGGCCCCCGGTTTTCAACCAAGGCAGAATCTCACATGTTCAGGGCATGGGGAGCTGATCTTATTAACATGAGCATTGCGCCTGAAGCCATTCTAACAAACGAGATTGGTATTCCTTATGCTGTTGTTGCCATGAGCACGGATTATGACTGCTGGAAAGAGGATGAAAAACCCGTTTCGTGGGAAGCTGTTTTGGAAACCTTTAACCAAAATGTGCACAACGTATTGAACCTTTTGCTGGAATATATTAGAAGTCCCCTTAAGTAATATGGTCAACATGCCTGAAAAAGAAAGTTTTGTCATATTGGATGAACAGCGTATTCCTGCTAACCATATAGCCATCAGGCACTTGCTGAATACGATATGTTTTATGATGACATTCTGTATGAAAATCTGAGCTGATTCAACCTGTACAAAAATGATTACCTTTGAAACACTGCCTTTTGAACATTTGATAATACCAAACCGCTATCAACATGAAAGTAAATAACAAACATTTCAGAACCATATATTTTGATAAAGGCAAAGTGCACATGATCGAACAAAATGCCCTGCCTTTTGAGTTTTCATGGTTTACATCGAAATCATATAAAGATACATGCATGGCAATAAAAACCATGATTATTCGAGGGGCCGGAGCCATTGGAGCGGCAGCAGGGTATGCTATGGCACAGGCTGCACATGAAGCTCCCTCGGCTGATTACAACCAGTATCTGGTAACAGCCCGGCAGGATATTGAAGCCACCAGGCCAACAGCTCAAAACCTGTTTTACGTCACTGAAAAGGTGTTTAATGAAGCATTGAAAGGCAGAGCTCAGGCCATCGTTGAAGCAAGACGTCTCGCTGACGAAAATGCTTATGAAGGGAAACGCATTGGGGAATATGGTAATACGTTCATCAAAAACGGAATGCGCATTGAAACCCATTGCAATGCAGGGTGGCTGGCTTTTGTTGATTATGGCTCTGCGTTGGCTCCTGTTTACCATGCATGGGATACCGGGAAAAATATTTTTGTGTATGTAGATGAAACCCGGCCTCGTTCTCAGGGAGGGCGGCTTACCGCATGGGAATTACACAATCACGGGGTGCCGCATGCAATCATCCCCGATAATGCCGGTGCCGCCCTAATGGCTCAGGGCAAAATTGATATGGTCATTGTCGGTGCCGACCGGATAGCTGCCAACGGCGATGTAGCGAATAAAATCGGGACACTCGAAAAAGCCATCGCTGCAAAGTATTATAACCTTCCTTTTTATGTGGCAGCTCCATGTTCAACCATTGATATGCAAACCAAAACAGGCAATGAGATTGTTATTGAGCAAAGGAATGCATCCGAAGTCATGAAACAAAGTGGTATGGATGATAAAGGAAACAAACATACCATACATGTCAATCATCCTAAATCTGATTGTATTAATCCCGCTTTTGATGTAACCCCTGCAAAACTTATCACCGGGGTCATTACCGATAAGGGCATTGCAGATGCCAATGAAAAATCTTTATCACGCATATTAACCTACAAATAAATACACGACATCGTAAAAAAGTAACTATTCAGGTTTATTTGGGCGTGCCCCTTATTTTTTGGGCTCTCACTATAATACGCTTAGCGAGTGATTCGCTTAGCGATTCATAGCGAGAAGCCCAAAAAAAAATAAGGGTCGGTCTCCGGCTATTAGCTGCCTGCTGCTCTGCGGGTGCTGACAAATGCAGCAAAGGAGTTTGCTCAATCGCTCCACTCTTTCCTGCATGCAGCACCAACGCATCGCAGCAGGCAGGCTAACCGCCTCCGCCCTCACGCGGAATGGATCGATAAGAAAAATACCAGGCTTCCAACTTCTGACTTCCAAGCAGAATCATCTGCGTTATCAGCGTTCCCCAAGCTGTCGCAGACAGCTAATCCGCGAAAATCCGTGAAATCCGTGTCATCAGTGTTCCAAACCCCTGTCGCAGACAGC
>JAYENB010000031.1:0-7075 GCA_034721855.1 Bacteroidota bacterium | reverse complement strand
GTCGCAGACAGCTAATCCGCGAAAATCCGTGAAATCCGTGTCATCAGTGTTCCAAACCCCTGTCGCAGACAGCCAATCAGTGGAAATCCGCCAAATCCGCGTCATCAGCGTTCCATAAACCTGTCGCCAGACAGCCAATCCGCGTTCCATCTCTCCGTCACCCTCTCATGCCATTTTTCAGTCATGCAATCTTGATTGTTCGTTAAATTTTATAATTTTGCAGTGAGGAGTTACTATGAAAAACACAAAAGAAAAACAAGCAGTAGCAGATGTTATGAAACGGCTTTATGACAGGCATCTGACAACCTGCTCAGGTGGCAATGTTTCCATGAAAACCGAGAATGGCCATATCTTTATTACGCCGTCACAGATTGACAAAGGCAATGTCAGGGCAAACCAAATCATTGAACTGGATGCTGACGGAAAATCATTGACCCCGCAATTGAAAGCCAGCATGGAAACAGCTATGCATGTGAATATTTACCACCAGCGTCCGGATGTGAAAGCAGTGGTGCATGCACATCCGCTTAAAGCGACAGCCTGGTCATGTTCTAAACAGCAATTAAAAAACAACCTTTGTGGTGAAGCCAGGTATTTCCTTGGTAATATTGTTCATGTGCCTTATGCCAGGATGGGCTCGGATATGTTGGCAAAAACAGTTTCAGTTTCTATGAAGCATGCTTATGCTGGTTTGATGAATAATCATGGTGCCATAACATTAGGGAAAACCTTGTTTGAAGCCTATGACCGGATGGAAGTGCTGGAATATCTCGCTGAATTGCAGCTTACCGTTAAACAAACAGGTGTACCCCGGTTTTTGGATGACAGTGAGTTAAGTGGAATTGATGCGTTGTGATACGAGGCAATGTTCCCATTAAAAATGAAAATCTAAAATTGAGGTTCAAATAATAGAAAGTTATACCGATGGAATGTATTTATTTGAAAATTTTGGTGTCCTCCCTTCATACCAAACCTAACCCCTAACACCTTATTTTTGACTTTTGACTTTATTTTTTTTGTCTTTTCTCTTTTCTCTTTACTGGTACATAAACCGTTTGATTTTGTGGGTTGCGGTTTTTTCAAATTCATAATTTTGTACCACGATGGCTTGTAAACGTGAATTTTTCCTCACCCTGGCATTCACGAACTCATGCAGGTCATTTGCTATTTCATCCAGCTTGTTATCCACAAAGGTCTGAATGTCTTCACGTATATTTCTGGCTTTTTCTTCAATTTCCTCGCGGTTGAAATGAACAAGCGCTATAAGCTTGCCTTTTCTCTCAATCACAACCGATTCAATAACATAAGCATAATTGTTGATGACGGTTTCTATGTCTTCGGGATAAATATTTTCACCATTGGCACCGACTATCATATTTTTTGACCGTCCTTTCAGATATAATCTGCCTTTGACATTTAAAGCCCCCAGGTCACCTGTTCGGAAATAATTATCATCTGTAAACACTTCCTGTGTTAATTCAGGATTTTTATAATAGCCTTTCATGACATTTGGTCCTTTTATAAGCACTTCTCCGGGATTACCACCATCTTTGCCGTTACTGATTTTCAGGTCAACCCATTTTACAGCCGGGCCAATGGAACGCAATTTTGTGTTGTTAGGGTTACATCCCGCTGATAAGGGAGCTGTTTCGGTTAGGCCATAGCCTATGGCATACGGAAATTTTGCATCCAACAGGAAACGCTCCACTTTTTTATCCAGCCTGGCGCCTCCGATGCCAAAAAAATTCAAATGCCCGCCAAAAGCTTTTTTGATTTTTTTCCCAGCAAGGTAATGTAACAGTTTACGCAAAGGAAGAAATTGATATAACATGGTAATAAACCCACCTTTTTCAAACTTAGCAAACACCTTGTTGCGCACTACTTTTTCAATGATCATAGGCACAGTAAGCATCATGGTAGGTTGTACCCGTTTCAAAGCTGGCATTAAAACGGCTGCAGTCGGTGGTTTCCGAAGGTAGGTTACGCTGGCTCCGTATAAAACAGGCAACAACAATCCGAGGGTGTTTTCATAGGCATGCGATAAGGGCAATACTGACAAAAAACGGTCATTTTCACTGGTGGGTTGTACGTTACCTCCCTGAATGGCATTGATAACCAAGTTCTTGTGTGTCAGCATAACGCCTTTTGATTTCCCTGTAGCGCCTGATGTATAAATAATGGCAGCGAGGTCATCTTCCTGGATATCAGGTAATGTGAATTTTCCTGGGGATGGTTTTCCTTTCAGAACACTAAAATCATCGACCGAGATAACAATACCAGGCAATGATTCCCCTGAAGCATACAATTTGTTTTTTAATTTTTCTGAAACAAATATTGCCCTGGCTTCAGAATGTTGCAGAATGTTGTTTATCTCTTCGGAGTGCAAATCGGGCAACATCGGAACAACAACTGCACCTGAACTAACAACGGCAAAATAAGCTATAGCCCAGTTTGGTGCATTGTTAGAAAACAAGGCTACTTTATCCCCGGGTTTTATACCCAGTCCGGACAACTTTTGCTGCATATCATCAATGTGCTTATGCATGTCAGCATAGCTCATCATGTTTTCATTATCAAATCCTAACGCTTTGTTTTGACTGTAGTGTTGCCTGTTATGGCTCAGTAAACCAGTAAATGTCAGTTTATTCGGTAAAGGTAGATTATGTGTATGTTTCATATCCATTCATAAAAAGTGTGAAAGAACGACATTATTTAATCAATATCCAAATATGATAATGTTGTTCTTTTATTAAATGATAACGTTTATTAAATTAACAAAATAGATTGGCAGATGTTTAAAAGTTATTATGCTAATGGTTCCTAAATCATGCACAGCAATGCTTACCTTTGCCTGTATGAATAAAAAAGATAAAAAATTCGTACAACAATTTTATTCCCGGGCAGGAGCATGCATCCGGGAGCATGCTATGATTGAAGATGGGGATAAGCTGATGGTGGGGGTGTCCGGTGGCAAAGACAGTTTGGCCTTGTTAAAAACACTGGCGGGACGACAACCCTTTTCGGATAAACACTACACCCTGAAAGCGGTATTTGTGGACATTATGGAAATCCCTTATAAAACAGATATTGCATGGATGCAACAATTTTGTGATGCTTTGGATGTTCCCTTGCATGTTGAACGGATTTCCGTTGATTTCTCAAAAACAAACAACCAATCCACATGTTTTTATTGCTCCTGGCACCGCCGTAAAACCTTGTTTAAACTTGGGAAAAGCATGGATGCAAACAAAATTGCACTTGGTCATCACAGGGATGATGCTTTGGAAACCATGATGTTGAATATGGTGTCGCATGGTACCTTATCATCAATGCCTGGTAATTTGCCGATGTTTGGGGGCAGTGTTAATCTGATAAGGCCTTTGCTTAACCATACGGATAAGCAGACAATTGAATTTGCTAGGATTATGGATTTTCCCCTGTCCAACAAACCCTGTCCGCATGAAAACAATACCCGTCGCATACAAATACGGGAGATGCTGCAATCTATTGAGAAGCAATTTCCGGGGGCACGAAAAAATATGTTTAAAGCCATGTCACAGATATATCTGGATTATTTGCCATCATTTCACAAGGAACAGGTCATTATAAGAGACAACAGAATTCTAAAAGCTCTTGGAAATACTGAAAACAAAGAATAAAAACACGCGAACAGGTCATTTTTTGCTGAACAAGCTTCTTAAACCTTTTTTAGGGGGAGGTCCCGGATTTTTTAAGAAATCAATGATGTCTGCCTTCATCTCAGCGGCAGTATGGTAACGTAAATCCCTGCCTTCCCTGAGTTTTTCCGATACAACCTGTTGAGGTATTTTTGAGGGTGGGCCTTCAATTTTACTTTTGGCGACAGCTTTTGCCACGATGTCATAAAATTTGGGATACATTTTTTTGGGACGCGGTGGTATTTTTGTCAGTTGATTTGATACTATCCTGGCAGGGTTATCATCGAAGAACGCCGGTTTGCCTGTAAACATTTCCAGCATGATAACTCCCAGGCTGTACAAGTCTGCTCTATGGTCTGTTAGTTGTTCGTTGTTGAGGACAAGTTCAGGCGCGGAATACAAAAGTGAAAAAGGGTGTTTTTTCTTTTCCTCCTGGTACAATGGAATGTTATCCGGTGTTTTGGCTTTATCAAAATCAATAATGCGGATTTCCGGATTTTTCCAGTTTATTGTTTCTGTCCCGGGTTTAAAAGCAATTAGAATGTTGGATGGTTTTATGTTGCGGTGAACGATGTTGTGATTGTGAACAGCTTCAAACGCATCAAGTACCGGAATCATGATTCTGCTTATCAACCGCTCGTCGTTTGCCTGTTTAAGCCTGATTAATGTTTTTATGTCTGCGCTGTCAACAAATTCCTGCACAATGTAATAGCTGTGTTCATCTTTAGCCAAATCCAGGTTTTGTATGATACCAGGATGATTGATTTGTATGCTTGCCTGCAATAAAAAATGCACCCTGGCGTGTTTAATTTCTCTTAATTCAGGATTCAATACTTTGATGATAACACGTTGTCCATCTTTGGCTCTTCCCCCAAGAAATACGTATGAAAAATTGCTGTCGGAAAGAATGGTTTCCGGGTCTTGCGGAAAAAACAAATAATTACCGTTGACACCTTTTATGATTTTTGGTTTCATTATTATATTATGAATTAATGTGAATTTTGGTAACTACTCAGCCGTTATTTAACCTGTTTTGCCACAGATTGCACAGGTTAAATTTATACAATTTCGAAACCCACAAAGACACCAAGTGCACAAAGAAAATCAATACTTTGTGAACTTTGTGGCTTTGTGGGAGAATATCGCTTTTTATCCTTTCATGTATAATTTCCAGGATCAGGTTCTTCAACTATCAGCATAATTTTTAAATTAATCTGTGCGAATCATGGGCTATTCATTCAATGTTTTTTAATGAGTTTATCAAAATCAGACACGTAATTTTTGTCCTGAATTACCCTGTACTTATCATATTCTACTTCGGCTTTCAGGTTGGCTTCTAAGGCACTTACTTTTCCTTTGTCTTTTAAAATAGGATAATCAGATAATTCTATGAATTTATCCAGGTACTTTTCCTTTAACAGCACCATGTTGACTGGTGTGTCGGAAATTCCGACATACCACTTTCTCATCCAGCTCTCTTTCATTAAAAATACTGATCATATGTTCTGTAATGGTACTTCTTCCTTTTTCAAACAATATTGCTATGGCTTTTTGTGTGAGCCAAAGTGTATCGTTTTGAAAATACACCTCCACATTAACCTTTCCGGTTGCTGTCTGGAAAATGACAAAGTTTTCTGTTTTTTGTAATTCGTTTTTGCCGGGCATTACTTACTTTTGTTTAGTTGGTAAAAATCTTTGCTTATTTTCTTGTACCAAATTTATCTTTGTTACTTACTTTTTTTTCTTTTACCGCTTGTGTACAACAAGAATGTTAATGACTGTCCCAGTATTCTTTAGCCCGTTTGCCCCAGTAATCATCACTTTGAAGTACATTGTGATTATACAGATCAGTATTACGTCTGTTCAGATAACGCTCCCAGTTCGGGGTTTGCAATTCACCTCTGACATTGGAATGCAAAAGATGATAATCATTGCCTGCAAGATCAGGATTGTAAAAGACAAATTTTTTGTTTCGCTGATCACCTGCTTTGTAATAAGACCATATTTCGTAAGGGTATGCGCTGGGTTCATGCTCACTTTGGTAAGAATCGTTAGGGGGCCCGTATTTCAGATACACCCGCCCGCGGTCCGTTTCAAAACCACGTTTGATACGTGTGCTGAATAATTTATCAGTGATGTGTATCTGCTTTTTATAGGTTCTCCAATCACCGCCCGGATCGGCGGGGTTGCGTTCATACCAGAAGGTGGCAAAGAAACGTTGCATATAAATCAGGTCAGTGTTTTCCATGTCTTTATTAATAAATTTTTTCTCTTGTTCGTTAGCAATAGGGCGAAGGGACCTGATGAAAGTTTGCAATGTATCGTGATTTGTGATATCGCCGGCAAAAATACTATTCATCTCATATTGTTCCATGTCTTCAAAATTAGCCTTGTCGATGGGTTTATAGCGCTGGAAAAAATACGTGACGCTGGCAAGCACATCATTATCTTTGTTCCGGGTTTCAATAATGAGATGATAATTTCCGCTGGATAAATCCTCAATGTTAAGTTGACCCAATACCGGAACAATAGGTGCTGGTTTGGTGCGTTTGAATCTGGCTATATCTTTTACAGGGGCATTATCCTTGAGGTCTTTAATGTAATACCGTAATAAAAACTCTTCTCCCGGATCAACATCTGAATTATAAATTTCAGTGTAAAATATCATCTTATTGATGTTCCCGGGGTAAAAGTTGGAAACATAAGGGACCATGTTTATGCCGGTTTTTGTCAGAATATTCTCTTTTTCTGATTCTGAAATTGATTCGACAGGCTGAAGCCCTGAGAAACAAAGTTGATCTTCCGGGAAAAAAATATCAAGCGTGTCATAATAGGTATAAACATTGGTTGGGCGGTTTTTATCCATAATGATCATTTCAAGATGGTACACCCCTTCTTCAATGGGAATGCGCTGGAGATCAACAAAGTTGGGTTTACTTGACAATGAATCAGTCACTACCGGACTTTTAATGTTGTATTTATTAAAATGTTTGATGCTGTCGTTTTGTTTGAACAGCATGGTGATTTGAATTTCTGCCTGAAAACCTTCTTCGGTTTTAACAAAGGTAGCCGTATTACCGATGGTACTTAAGTAGGTTTCGATGTAAGGGCCTTCGGGGGAATAGAATTCTGCATAATGAAAATATGCTTCAAGCGAAGTTGCTTTGGCATTGTATGCCAGTCCCAGCAAAAAGAACAATATGTAAATTACATGTTTCATCTTAGTATAATTTGTAAATCAATAACGTTGTATCATTAAATTTGTTTTACATATTTTCGTAACCATTCACAGTATATTTATTTAACATCAATTTCTTAGTTTATACATTTTTATAATTTCTAATTGACCTAATTGACCTAATCAATACCCAAATCCCAATGTGTAAAATGTTAACTTA
>JAYENB010000030.1:0-5333 GCA_034721855.1 Bacteroidota bacterium | reverse complement strand
ATAATATAAAAGATTATAAGGAAACATTCAATATAAAAACCAAAACCCCGTGTAATGCAGCATTTACCTCCTTGTATTTTACACGGGACGGTTATATTAAACCCTGTTGTATTCAACATGACCGTTATAGTTTTGGAAAATACCCGGATATTTCAATTAAAGAAGCACTGAATTCTAAAAACCGTAAAACACTGCAAAAGAAACTGAAAAACAATGATTTTTCTTTTGGGTGCAAGGCATGTTTTGATGATATAGAGGCACGCAATTACGAAGCGGCAATGAGCACCCAATATATCAAATATAAAAAACAAGGCATGCCACGTGTACTTGAATTTGCGCTTTCCCATTACTGCAATCTGGATTGCATAATGTGCGATCTGCATACCAATAAAAAAGATGACACTGTTTATGACCAGGATTTTGTGGAATCGCTTACCCCTTACCTCAAAAAAGCTGATGCCACAAGATTTTTTGGTGGTGAACCCTTTATGATCGATATATACAAAGACATCTGGAATAAAATTATAAAGATCAATCCCGGCATGCAAGTACATATCCAAAGCAATGGCACTATTAACAATAAATATATCAGAGAGTTATTGCTCAACATGAATGTTTTTCTGGGAATATCTTTTGATGCCATGCACAAAAACCTATATGAACAAATACGCAAGGGCGCTGATTTTAACAAGCTAATGGACAATATCCGTGTTTTTGAAGAGATCACAAACAAACACGGCAGACCCATCAATTATTCATTTTGTCCTATGCAGATTAATTTACAAGAAATTCCTGCCTTTATGGATTTCGTCAATAAAAACCACGGCATCCTGTTTTTCAATACTGTAAACCGGCCTTCCTCACTGAGTTTACAAAGCATGTCTGTTGAAAAACTTGTTGATGCTGAAAATATGCTGCTAAAATCCAGGTTTAATGATCATAAAAACCCAAATGGCAAAAGAAATTTTCAAAAACTAAGGCACCTTATAAATTCCATAAATTCCATAAAGCAACACAACCAAAAAACAGAAAAAAAATATGCCCGTAAACCCCTGGTTGATGTTTTAAAGGCACATTTAAAAGATACCAATCCTGAAGCTTATGCATTCTTATTATCCAGGCTTAGTGACAATCAATTACAAAAATATATTTCACCTGTAATTCAGGATAAGTTAAGTAAAATTCCGCCTCAGGCATTACAAATGGAACTAAATAATCTAATCAGGAAAAAGGAAATAAAACCATTCTTAGAATTTTTTGAAATAAATAGTGAATTATGAAATGTTTATCAACCTTTATCATTGCCATCACATGCTTTGCTTGCATTATGATTATATCGTGCAAACAACAAACACATCATACACCCCCGAAAATGCCTTATGTGCAGCAGGACAGTTTATATTCCGGCAATAAGAAAAATGCCGTACAGATTACCAATACTCATGACACAACTGTATTCATCCAATTTCAACTAAACAACAAATTTTGGTTCAATAAAGCCCAATTGCTTAATGAAATAAAACAAATGGATGGCGACAGCTTACCGGGTGTGTCTAAAAATGCTGCCAACGCATGGCGATTTGTTATGCAAAACAGCTTTCATGTTGCAGAAACACCCCTTCCTAAATCATTCAGATACTCACCGGCCATCTTTATCAATTCCATTGGTGGCGGCTTATGCTGTAACCGGAATACAAGCCTGTGCCACATCTGGGATAATCTTGGATATAAAAGCAGATGCATACACCTTGATGGTCACCTAATAACTGAAGTATATGACAATGAAAACTGGAGAATGCTTGATGCCGATTTTCACAACTATTTTCTAAATGATAACAATAAAGTGGCCGGATACAAAACACTTGAAAAAAACATTGACAACATGGAATATGCTTATGATCCGGATTTCTGTAACATGCAATTATTTTTATTTATCAATGACCAAACCCATTATAATACAATATTCACCACAACCGATAACAATGAAATCCAAAACTGGTATAAGCAACATATCCCGTGGCCGGATATTTATTTAGAATTACCACCCCATGCAAGCCTCACATTACCTGTTGAAAACAAACAAACAAAACCGTATTATTCTCTTGCATTGCTTAATATCCCCGGTAATTTTTTTGGTACAGTAAATATACCTTTTGCTTTCTTCCCTGATGAAAATGCTGAAATTTTTGGTATGTATGCATACAATAATAGCTTCAATAAATCCAAAATGTATCCACCGGGAAAATATACAATCAGTGGGAGTAACAGTAATATTTATTTATATGTAAATCCCCTGTTTTGTGAGTTAGGCAAAGAAAATTTTATCGAAATCCACAAGTCCATAAATAAAAACATTGATATACGCTTAACAAATACAGATCATAAAAAGTCACCATCCATAATAATCAGGGAAAATCATTCACAAATACCTTATGATGAACATAACATATTAACCTGGCTAAAAAATAATGAAAACCTCGAAACGGATACGATCAGCATTCGCAATAAAAATGAGTATGTACAAGCTTTAAATTGGTTATATACACAAAGCCATCAGAAAGCAATGCCTGATTCAATATCAGAAAAAATTGACTATACCTGTCAACTCTTTGACAACATTGACAACCAAAATGAAATATATCAATATATTAATCAACATAATGCTTTCGTTATTTCAGCTCTTGTGATATTCAATTATAAAAAAGAAGACATCCATGATTTATTCCTCTTTTATTTATGTATAGGTTCAGATAAGTTTTGTTAAGGTTTTTATTATTTTTTTTCGTGTGTATTGTTATTTTTTGTATTTTAGTACAGAATTTGTTTTTCATTAACCTGTGAAAAACAGAAACCTGTTTTAATGGTAGTTATCGGAAACAATATCATCAACCTAAATCAACACCAACAAGCTTATAAGTTTGGTTCTGATGCCATTGAAAAAACTTTCAGTTTCAGTGAAATAATTTTTGCCGATCTCAATCATGAATTTCATACCCTGCACTGCATGTATTCAATGAAAATATGCGCTCACAAGTGCATGACAAAACTGGGTGTGAATGATGTATTTTTACCAAAGAAATACCAGGTAAGCTTAGAACACAGGAACGGCCATATCATAGGAAAGGTATATATTGGCAATATGGTTTTTTACGCCAAATGCATTGATGATGATAGTTTCATTCGCTGTGTAGCCACAAACCAACCCGATAAACTCAACCTGATCAAAAGTTTTCATATCCAGTTCAATGGCAATAACAACGGCCAAAAAATAGCAGACAAAGTGCAACAATTTAATCATACACCTCCCCTGGAATTGCATAAAATCAAAAATAACATCCCTGTTATTGCCACTGAGGATTTTTCAAAAAGGCTGGAACTGAGCCTTACCAAAACTGATAAACTGTATTATGTTTCCGTGTTACCTGAATGGATAACTGTCCATCCAAGCCTTCAAAAGCCAATTTATAATGCCGTGTATGCTTAAATCAAATGATCAAATCCATTACAATGTATTTTTGATTTCCTCATATCAATATTTTTCCGTAAATTTGGCGTCCTAAGCGTATTATCACATGTGTGGAATCAATGGTGTATGGCATAAAAACAAGCTTGTTGACTGGAAAGCATTTACTGGCATGCGAGACAGCATGATACACCGCGGGCCGGATGATGCCGGCACATGGTACAATCAAAAAAAAAACATGGCTTTTGGTCACAGAAGGCTGGCTTTTATGGATTTAACCCCATCCGGCAAACAACCCATAATAAGCAGCGATGGACAGATCGTTATTACCGTCAATGGTGAGATTTATAACTATCCCGAACTGAAACAACGGCTGGAAGCTAAAGGACATCGGTTCATCAGTGGCTCTGATTCTGAAGTCATTATTCACGCATGGCGCGAATGGGGAACGGATATGTTACTTAGATTAAACGGGATGTTTGCTTTTGCCTTGTACGACATGAGCAATGAAAGCATATTGCTGGCTCGCGACCGTTTCGGCATTAAACCACTGTATTATCACCTCAATGATAACAATTTATTTTTTTCCTCTGAGATCAAAGCCATTCTGCATTATGCCCCGGAATTAAAAATCATCCGGCCTCAATCCCTCGCTGATTATTTTACCTACCGCTACGTACCGTCACCATACAGCATTTACCGGGATATTTATAAACTTGAACCAGGTTCGTTTATGCTTATAAAACAAGGAAAACCCATGGTAAAAAAATACCATGCCTTTCCCGGAAACAACCTGCATATAAAACAAAAAGAAATTACCTGCAAGCTGCATGATTTGTTCAGACAATCTGTTAAAATGCACACACAGAGCGAAGTACCTGTGGGATCATTTTTAAGTGGCGGTTATGATTCATCAGCCATTGTTTATATGCTGAATGAAAGTAAGTTAAAAGCCAATACCTTTAGCATCGGATTTTCCGAATGGGAAAACAGTGAAGACCAGTATGCCAGGCTAGTAGCGAGGCATTTTGATATGCCACATTTCAGTAAAATGGCGGAAGATGGGCACCTGGAACTCATGGATAAACTGATGTACCATTACGATGAACCCATTGCTGACATTTCAATCATTCCCACTTATCTTGTTAGCGAGCTGGCTGCATCTCACAATAAAGCTGTGCTTTCCGGTGAAGGTGCTGATGAATTGTTTTCAGGTTATACATGGCATTACGAAAACATGGAAGCGCTCAAACGACAAAAAAGATGGTGGCAAAAAGATCCCGAGATTTCGCCGTTTTCCGTTGAAGCATATAGCAGGGCAATGGCCATGGGGCACCTGAGAAACCAGGAATTGTCATCGCTTTTTACACAAGAATACAAAGAGCACATACCTGAGGACAGCGATTGGTTTTACAGGAAATACGCTACCGGAAAACCTGAGCTTGACAGGTTCCGGAAGATGGATTTGCGTTGTTTTATGAGTGAACTTGTGTTGACCAAAATTGACCGCGCCAGCATGGCTCACAGCTTAGAAGTAAGGGTGCCGTTTCTTGAAAATGCTCTCAGTAATTTTATGATGAAACTCCCACCCCATCAGGTTTACAAGCCCGGATACAAAAAATATCAATTGTACAGGCTCATTAATAATGCATTGCCGGAACAGATATTAAAACGCCAAAAACAGGGTTTTGTCGGGCCGGATGCATATTATCAGAACAAAAGCTGGTATCGCTCACTTGTTAATAATTCCAAACTTGTGGATGACAAGATATTAAATCCGGAAACCCTCAATCATTATATGAATCATGAATCATACTGGAAATTGTGGAAATTTGCCGTGCTGGAACACTGGTATCAACAATGGATGACA
>JAYENB010000029.1:0-5464 GCA_034721855.1 Bacteroidota bacterium | reverse complement strand
AAGCAGCGGCTCCTGGTGCTACGATGACAAAAGCAGCAATTGTGAAAAACTCGGCAGGCTATATGATTGGGAAACAGCCAAAAAAGTATGCCATGAAGGTTGGCATTTGCCCTCAAAAAGCGAATTTGAAACTTTATTGGATAATTTTGAAGGAGAAAAAGATGCATATAGTGCCTTAATTCCGAGTGGCAACAGCGGTTTTTCTGCCTTGTTTGGCGGTTGGCGTTACTACGATGGTAGTTTCAGCAGCGTTGGTGAAGACGGCAGCTTTTGGTCTTCCTCGCCTAAGGATGATGATAGCGCGTGGCACCTGGGCATCTACAGCTACTTCAGGAAAGCCGGTATGTACGGCAGCAGCCGTAGTTTGGGTTTCTCTGTTCGTTGCCTTCAGGACTAAGTGCGCACTAATGATGATTGGGGTTACAAAGGTTTACCCCGCCTGCCCCGTAGTGAAATTTACCTCGTTGCGGAGCATATCGGGGCGTATCGGGATGAAATCTATTTTGTTTAATGGGACGTATTGTGTCATTATTATTATATGTTCTATTAAAAGGCTGTTTTAGGGTTTATATATTTTAATCCAAGATGAATCACTTTTTTAAAATCATTATCATTTGTTGATAGAAGAACATAGTCGTTGTGAATGGCTGTTGCTGCAATAACTGCATCTGGCAACCTAATATTAGTTGTTTTTCTTATTTGAATTGCTCTGTTTATTATTTCATCATTAATGTAATGAATTTCCGAGCCTGCTAAAAACTCTTCTCGTACTTTTATATCTTCTGGAATTGGAGGATTCCATACTAGTAATTCAATTTTCGTAATGAATGAAACCTTACTATCGTCATCAACCAGAGCATCCATAAATGAAATTGCTTTAGGAGGAAGTATTTCGTCCAAATATTTAACTACTGTGCAGGTATCAATTAAATATTTCTGTCCCATTCGCTTCGTAAATCTGAAATTTGGTCATCAATTTCTTTATTGCTTTGTTTTGATAATTTACCTCTCAAAGCAGATAATTTTCTTTTTGGTTTTTCTGAGCACATTATAAATGTAGAGCTACTTGGTGAGCAAAACATTACAGTACCATTTTCGATGCCACATATAAATTCATCGAATGAAAATCCTTTAGATTCTTTTTGCCAGACTGCAACCTTATATTCGGCTTGTGGTTCATTTACTACTGTTATCATGGGTGTCTCCTTTCGTTTCTATAAATTTATACTTGCTTAACTTGATTATGATGCAGAAAAGAATCACAACGTGTTCAAATGAATATTCAAAAACATCCATTAAGCTGTGAGCAACTGCATTTCTCAGGTTTAATCCTGCCTTTTCGGCTAATACATATTTTATTAGAATTCTGTCTTCCTCATCAAAATTGGTTTTCTGTTCAGGTTTTAAAGGTGGTTCATGAGCAATATCTGCCAGTAAATCATCCAATAGTTTTTCCATTACCAATTTATCTGAGCCTTTTTGTCTAGTTTTAAATGTTGCTATGCCAATTTTCTCACAGAAATATCGTAAAAGCCCTTCAATTTTCAGTGTTAAACTATCGGTTATGGTAACAAAATCACATTGATAAGTATTATCAGCAAAGTAACTGTTGATTTCTTCAAACATCCTTTTTATTCCTGGCTTAAGTGTATCAATAGGCTTGACATCTACTGCTTGCCCATGATAATTCCTGACAATAACTTCATTAAACCAAGTACCTTCCAAATAGGTTATTACAGAAGAGTAACTTAACTTTTTGGCTTTATAGGCTTCAATAAAAAACCTATGCATTGTTTGTGTGCCAATTTTAAAATTGAATGTATAAGAGTTCCAAAAATTGAATTTTTCTTTTTCTACATTTGTGTAAAACACATCAATCGTGTTTCCGAATTTATCCATTATTGAGATTGGAAATAATGAGTAAAATGTGTCTTTACTTAGCTCAATAGAACGGTCTTTAATATTTTGAATTGTATCATACCAGGGAGATGTAATGAAATGATGAATTATGCCTCTTTCGTTGTTATCAGCAACAGCTTTTAAAATAAGTTTATTCATATGCTCAACGTGCTCCTTTGGTAGTTCTTGCCTTATTTCTGACAACCGAAACTTGCCTCTTAATTCGGCATAATATTTTTCCAATCTAGTAATGTCATCAGTAATTTTAATCTGTTGATAAATGCGAAGTGCGTTTTCAGCAAAACTCACACAGGCAAGGTTTGCTTTACTTTCTGCATCAGTTGCGAGTTTCTCATATAATATCGCTTTGTATTTTAATAAGTCATCGACTGGTTTATTTCTTTTTTGCTCAATAGCAATATTACGGTCAATAGCATACATTGCACCCCAAACATAAGTTTTTTCAAGTTCTTGGGCACCTTGCAAGTTTTTATCAAGGACTTTCTGAAAATCAATTAATTTATTTGATAAAACAAAATAATCGGATAACAAGCCAGAAAGATCAAGTAAAATGGGTAAAGTCCCATAATTTGTAATATCCCAATCTTGGTGCGTCTTAAATATGAACAGAATTAGATTAGTTAATTCCGGCTCAAGTTTCGATTTTTTTGCAATTCCGAATGCCATACGCAACGCATGGAAGAAATTCTTTTCATCTTCTTTATTTGTTTTAGCGTGATATTCTTTGCTAAGCTGAAATAACTCATTACAAAGTTTACGTTTAAAATCATTATGTCTTGATGTGGCAGTTTTTTCACCAAAATACACCATTAAACCATATTCAGTTTTTGCATATAGATTTTTGCAAGCGTTGTAACGTTTTTCAAAATATTCAAAATCTTTTTTGGTGTATTTTGTAACATCAGGCCAATAAAAAGGGACTTGGCTTCCATCTTCCAAAGTTTGTGTACCACCCTTTTGGCAGCTCAATCCGTTAATAATTCCTTTTTCATTATCAGGTTTTTTATCAAAAGATTTTTGAACTGAAAATACTTGTCTATCAAGATCAGCAACTGAAGCAATATCTTGTTTGCCTTCTTCAAGGAGTTGTTTGCAGACCTGCTGAAATTCTGAATCAATTGTATGCACGTCCTTACAATCGTATGAACTTTCATCAATTTTTTTTATATATTTTTCCAGAGCATTCATTTCTTGTCCTTTCACAATGGTTTACTTTTCAATGTTATGTTTGTTTTTTCTCTCTCCTACACTTGGCGGTAACTCGTGCACATACACACCTTTCATCTCTTATAAAAATTTAATAAGCCCTTGTAATGACTGCATCATATCAATTCAAAATCTCTTAGTTTTGTCAAAGATAATGAAATTATTTAAGGATTTTGGAGATTAAGGGTGAAAAAATAATTGCATAGTGGGGTAGTATTAGTGAGTTGCTGTGCAGTGGGGGATGCGATTAATCGCATCCCCACACACCATTAAACCACTATTCTACCATTATTTACAAAAAACTAAAAGGCTCATTTTAAAGTTTCTGTAATTATTCTTATTTTGTAAGGAAATTAATCCATTAGATATGTCTTCATCTAATAAAAAAAGATTCAGCAATAAAGACCTTCGGCTGCAATCATGGAATTATGGCTGGAATGCCAGGTATTTGAAGCATCTCCTTGCTAAGCGAATTAGCGGCGACTCTATCCATGGCTAATCGCTAAGCGAAGAGCTTGACTACAAAATCAAAAAATTTATTTGTCAAATCGCAAAATTACCGTTAATTTTGTGAATGTAATCACAAATTTAATGAAATATGATATCAAGAAAAATCAGCAACATCATAAACGAAAAACTGTATGATAAGAAAATAATCATCATAACAGGAGCAAGGCAAACCGGAAAAACCACTCTCTTAAAGGATTTTTTTGGTAATTATAATAACAAACTTTGGTTGAATGCTGATCAGCCTGATGTTCAGGCAATATTTGAAAATGCAAATTCAGATGTTTTTAAAGATTTTTTTGGTGATAATAAATTCATCATCATTGATGAAGCCCAGCAGATAAAAAATGTGGGATTAAAACTGAAAATTATTGCAGACGAATTGCCTGAATATAAGCTGATTGTCACAGGTTCATCTTCCTTTGAACTCGCTAATGAAATCAATGAACCCTTAACAGGCAGGAAATGGGAATACAGCCTGTATCCGCTATCTTTTGAAGAACTTTTACAGCATAACGGATTATTGTCTGAAAAAAGATATTTGCACCGTCGGTTGATTTATGGTTCATACCCTGATGTCGTTACCAATCCGGGTAGCGAAAAAGAAATTCTAAAGCAAATAACAGACAGCTATTTGTTTAAAGATATTTTGATGTGGCAACACATAAAAAAATCTGAAAAACTGATAAAGTTGCTTCAGGCTCTCGCTTTGCAGGTTGGCAGTGAGGTCTCTTACAATGAGTTAGGAAAATTGGTGGGATTGGATAATATCACAGTGGAAAAATACATTCAATTGCTTGAAAAAGTATTTGTCATTTTTCGATTAAAATCATTGAAGAGAAATTGCAGAAAAGAGCTGAAACTTGCTCGTAAAATATATTTTTATGATAATGGTGTCAGGAACGCTTTGATAGCCAATTTTCAACAACTTAAATTAAGGCAGGATATCGGTGCTTTGTGGGAAAATTACCTTGTTAGTGAAAGGATTAAGCTATTGCATTACAATAAGATATGGGCAAATGTGTATTTTTGGCGAACGCACGATCAACAGGAAATTGACTATGTCGAAGAAATTGATGGTTTATATCATGCGTATGAATTAAAATGGAATCCGAAAGCCAAAGTTAAATTTTCCAAATCATTTACCTCAAATTATAATCATACTACCAATGTGGTAAACAGAGATAATTATTATAATTTTATTCGCAACTCCAAAAAATAACTTTTACTTTATAAGCAGCTCCTCGCTAAGCGAATTAGCGGCGGCTCTATCCATGGCTAATCGCTAAGCGAGGAGCTTGAAAGAAATGGCAAACACTAACAAATAAAATATCCAAATCGCAAAATTAACGTTAATTCAGTGATTGTAATCGTAAATTTAACGAAATATGATACCGAGAAAAATCAGCAGCATCATAAACGAAAAACTGTATGATAAAAAATTAATCCGGCCTTTAACCCTGAACTCCCACCCAAATGTTATCCAACATTGCCACAAATTGCACAGATTCCCGCAGACCGTGTCTGGCGGTAAGCTTGTCCGGCGAAGCAAGGCAGAGACGGAATGAAGACGGACAGTGAAGACGGATTAATCAATGCTTATCTTCCCTTCGTGCAATCTCTCCGTCTCCCTGTCACAATCTGTGTAAATCTGTGGCAACCCTAAAAAGCTATATTTTTCCCTGAAATTCTTTGATCTAAAACGCATACCCAATACTGATGCCACCGTAAATGCTTGGAACGGTAAGCGGAACACTGACTTCAACGTAATCGCTGTGGGTAGTGACATCAATTTTGTTCCCGATCATGAAGAAATCTTCTGATTCGTTAT
>JAYENB010000028.1:0-25715 GCA_034721855.1 Bacteroidota bacterium | reverse complement strand
GTAATCGGTCCGTCTCCACTGCCCGTCTTCGCCGGATAAACTTACCGCCGGATAAATTCACGGTGATCGGTGATTGGTAAGCAGTAAAATGCAAAAAAAGAAAAACAACTCGAAAAACTAAAAAATAGCTCTTAGCTAAACTGTTTATTGTGAGTATATTAGAAAAGAGTTATATGAGAGTATCAGCAAAAGTAGCTCGTCACCACAAACCTGCCTACCGGCAGGCAGGGGCGCAATGTCGCAAAAGTTGAACTGCTAACAACGGTTAAAAACTGTTAATAATGGTTAAAATCGGTTACTTATGAAATGTCGATATTTTAAGAAATAATACATCTCGCAACCGTTTTTAACCAGCGTTAACCGATGTTAACTGTCTATGTGAACAAATTATTCAATTTATTTTTCTTTTCTTCCATTTTGATGTTTTGCATTTTAGCAATTCCTATTGTTCTATTATTCTTTTGTTCTGCCAAAATATGTCAGAAAATAAAATTTAAGACACTAATAAATACCAGTACTCAGGTACCTTTCTCCCCTGTCAGGTAAAACCACAAGCATTTTACCTTTATCCATTCCATCAGACACTTTTTCAGCAGCAGCCATGGCAGCTCCCGAACTTAATCCTGTAAAAAGGCCTTCTTTACTGGCCAGCATTTTACACCAGTACACTGCTTCATCCCTGGTAACATGCACTTCCTGACTCAGCAAGCCAACATCATACACCCCAGGCATAAAATCTGCATTGGGGTTTTGAATACCCTGAATTACATACGATGGCGGAGGTATGGCAGCGACCATCTTTGCAGGCAGGCCGGCTTCACTGAAACGAATGGCAGTCCCCATAAGTGTTCCTGATGTTCCCGTCCCGGCAACCACCACATCAATATCCGGAATTTCCTTAACAAGCTCCTTCCCTAACCCATGATAATGCGCTTTCAGGTTATCAGGGTTGCTGAATTGGTTTACAAACCAGTATTTATCCGGATTTTCCTGCTGTAAAACTTTTGCTTTTTTTATGGCTCCCATGGTTCCCGTGGATGAATCCGTCAATACTATTTCTGCTCCAAGCGTTTCCATGATTTTCCGTCTTTCAACGCTCATCCCTTCAGACATTACGATCTGAACAGGGTAAGATTTTAAAGCTCCAATCATGGCAAGCGAGATCCCCATGTTTCCGCTGCTGGCCTCAAGAATGGTTTTTCCTTTGCATAAATCTCCACGTTTTTCGGCTTGTTCTGTCATGAAAATTGCCGGTCTGTCTTTTACAGATCCCCCGGGGTTCATTCCTTCAAATTTCGCATAAACATACACATCTTTTTTCAAACGAATGTTTTTTAAAGCAAATAACGGTGTGTTTCCGATCTTGTCAAGGAGACTTTTTCTTTTCATAATAAACAATTACAGTACTAAAACAAAATACCCGGCGAACAACCGGGTAAGATTTATTTATTGCTATTACAAATCAACAACATCAAGCTGTACCCGGCAAAAGCACTGAGCTACAACAACAGTTGATATGATTCATGATAAACCTCAATGATTAAAAATCAAAATGGTAACTAACACCGAGTGTAAAACTCATGTAACGAGCTTCGAAACTTGAATCATCCATCAGTTCTCCCATGTCAAAATGGCGGCTTTGTTGAGTATGCATTGTATAATTATATGCCAGATGATACGCCCATTGTTCATTAATTTTAATATAGTAATCAATACCTGCGCCCATGGTAATTATTTCATCTGCTTTATTAAACATCCTGGATGTTGTGTTTTCCGAAAACCTGTCTTTTTGCCACATGGCAGCAGCACCAGCACCAAGGTGGAAACACAATCCCATGTTTTCTGATCCCATTAACGGGCCTACATCCGCAACTAAATGAGCAAAACAATTGACATAATTGGTGTTGTTCACATCTTCACCGAGGTTGATTGTATTGTAACGGCTACCGATCATTACACCAAAATTTTCATTGAACATGTATTTTGCATTCAGTTCCACAACACCTAAATCATACAATTGATTGCCTTCATAATCGCCCATGGGCTGCATCCCTGCATATCCACCACCATTAAGACTTACTGATATTGGTTTCATTTCAATGACTTGAGCAAACATGCCCGCCGAAAAAATAAGGCTTAAAACAAAAATTACAGCTTTTTTCATAACATCAAGGTTTTCTTATTAAAAACTAACACTATTTTGCCCAAAAATATAAATTTTTTTTTAAACCAACAGTAAATAATTGTTTTTTTTGTAAATATATTTTTAATATTTATTGGTTTTTTTATGAATCAACGCTTGCTTAAGGCTTGCCATGCTTTAGTTAATTATTAAAGAAGGTTGAAAAAAAAATTTATTGATTTGCTTCGGAGATTTACTTAATTTTGTGATCAAATAATACAAAATATTATGTTTGAAAATTTATCTGACAGATTAGAACGGTCGTTTAAGATACTCAAAGGCGAAGGCAAAATATCAGAAGTTAACGTTGCAGAGACTCTCAAGGACGTTCGTCGTGCTTTGCTCAATGCTGATGTCAGCTATAAAATTGCCAAAGACTTTACCACCAAAGTCAAGGAAAAGGCGCTGGGACAAAATGTGCTTAACAGTGTCAAACCAGGACAATTGCTGGTTAAAATCGTACACGACGAACTGGCAGAGCTCATGGGTAGCGAAGCTGAGGACATTGATCTTTCAGGAAAACCTGCTGTCATTCTCGTTGCCGGCCTTCAGGGTAGCGGGAAAACAACTTTTTCTGCTAAGCTGGCAAGCTTATTAAAATCAAAACGGGGACGTCATCCCCTGCTTGTAGCCGGAGATGTTTACAGGCCTGCTGCGATAGAACAACTTCAAACCCTGGGGGAACAAATAGAGGTTCCCGTTTTCACAGAAAAAGACAACAAGCAACCAGTAAAAATATCAAAACATGCCATTCGTCACGCCAAAGAAAATGGATACGATACGGTTATCATTGATACAGCCGGTCGTCTGGCTATTGATGAAAAAATGATGCATGAGGTTGAATCCATTAAAGAAGCAGCAAATCCGTCAGAAACCCTTTTTGTGGTTGACTCCATGACAGGTCAGGATGCTGTTAACACGGCTAAAGAATTTCACGACAGGTTGAATTATGATGGTGTTGTACTAACCAAACTTGACGGGGATACAAAAGGAGGAGCAGCTCTTACCATTCGCTCCGTAGTAAACAAACCAATCAAATTCATGAGCCAGGGGGAAAAACTGGATGCTCTTGATGTTTTTCACCCAAAACGCATGGCCGACCGTATCCTCGGCATGGGTGATGTTGTTTCTCTTGTGGAAAAAGCACAAGAACAGTTTGACGAGGAAGAATCCCGTAAACTGCAGAAACGCATTGCTAAAAACCAGTTTGATTTCGATGATTTTATCAAACAGATACAGCAAATCAAAAAAATGGGGAACATTAAAGACCTGATGAGCATGGTTCCCGGCATGGGAAAAGCCATTCGTGATCTTGATATTGATGACGATGCGTTTAAAGGTATTGAAGCCATCATTCGGTCTATGACTCCCGAAGAACGAAAAAATCCTCAACTCATAAATGGCAGCAGACGTGCACGTATTGCAAATGGAAGCGGCAGTTCTGTTCAGGACATCAACCGCTTACTTAAACAGTTTAAGCAAACTAAAAAAATGATGAACGCCATAACAGGCGATAAAAATAAACGGCGCTCACTCGGGAATGTATTCAAACAATAAGCAATTATGTGCAAGTCAATGATAAGGCAAGAAATTGATTTATCCCGTTGTATGTCTATCCTACGGGATTTAAGAACAATGATTAACGGTTGTTGATTTAAGAAGTTAAAAACAGACGAGCTAATATCAATATTTGTAAAAAGTGTAGAAACAGCACAAGGAAATATGGAGAAGTAAAATCTTAAATCAAAAATAGATCAAAAATCGCTAATCCTTGTTCTGCGTTCAAAAAAACAGGAAGACCATTACATTTTTGTGTCATCTCGCTTTCATGCTATAGTGCTATCTCCATTCTGCGTGAGGGATAGAAGCGGTACCCCACAGCCGACGTCAGGAGGCGAGGAGTACAAGCGGATAGCCCGACCCCGTAGGAACGGAGGGGGCACGCCCTGTAAATAATAATAATACTAATTAAAAGATACTTTACATTCACACCTCAGATTGTCATTGATTTTATGTATTTTTACCCTATAATGTATTTGAAGCACATTTCCATACTGAATTACAAGAACATCAGGGAATTTGAAACTAAATTTTCCTCCCGGTTTAACTGTTTTCTTGGGAAAAACGGTGCCGGCAAAACCAATCTGATGGATGCCATTTATTATTTATCTTTCACAAAAAGCCACTTCAATGCCATCGACAGGCAAAACATCCGTCATGATGAAGACATGTTTGTCATTGAAGGAAAATACACCATCAAAAACAAAACAACAACGACGTTATGCGGATTAAAAAGGCAAGGGAAAAAACAAATTAAACGGGATGGCAAAGCATATGACAAATTTTCAGAACACATAGGTGTGTTACCTCTTGTGTTTATCACACCATCAGACACTGAAATGATACATCTCGGAAGCGATTTGCGGCGCAAATACATTGACGGTGTAATTTCACAATACGATAAACATTTCTTAAAACAGCTTATTGATTACAACAGGGCACTTGAGCAACGGAATGCTTTGTTAAAAAAAATCAGCACTGAAAATCCGTATGACAAAGATGCCCTTTTGATATGGGATGAAAAAATGCACGCTGCAGGCAAATACATTCATAAAAAACGCAACGAAGCGGTAACTGCACTCACTCCCATTTTCAATCAATACTGCGATGATATTTCCGGTAAAAAAGAACAGGTAAACATCACATACAAATCATCCCTTCATCAAAAACCACTCATTGAATTGCTGGAAGAAAACAGGGAAAAAGACCTGCTGTTTCATCACACTACCACAGGCACACACAGGGATGACCTGGATTTTGAATTAAACGGCCACAGCCTGAAAAAAACAGGTTCCCAAGGACAACAAAAAACGTTTATTATTGCCCTAAAACTGGCTCAGTTTGATTTCATCAACCAAACCATGGGCCTCCCTCCTGTTTTATTGCTTGACGATATTTTTGATAAACTGGATGATTTCAGAATAAATCAATTGGTACAATTATTGTCCGATGATAGATACGGTCAGGTGTTTTTTTCTGACACCAGCGAAAAAAGAATGCCCGAATTATTGAAACCTATTGACGTTGATGTACGTATCTTTAATATAGAATTTAATAAAAACAACAACTATGAAAAAAATACAGATACTGCTTCTGATAATGATGATCCCTGCAATCACCAGCCTGGCACAGAGCAATCTCAAACAGAAAAATGAAACATTCCTGACGGGGCATTGGAAACTTGATACCATGTATATGGATATAGAATTGTCAGATGAGTATATGGCTATTTTCAAACAAAAATACCAGGAACTCAAAGAACAAACCGAATTTATTTTTCGGCCGGACGGCTCTTACACAAAATTGTCCATAGAACCACCAAGACAAGGCCAATGGTCTCTCAATCAAAACGGAACCATAATTACCATAGAATTTGACGATTCCGATGAAGTATCAAAAACAAAGATACGCAGCCTCACAGGCAATAAAATGGATATGCAACCTGTAGGGGATGCCATAAACACACGGGTAATACTGTATAAAAAAGAATAAAACTATGGAAAATTTCCTCCGCATTGCTGTTGATTTTGACGGAACAATTGTTGAGCACAACTATCCGGAGATAGGAAAACCTTTGCCCGGCGCATTTGATACACTAAAAGCATTGTCTGAGCAGGGGCACAAACTTATCCTGTGGACATTCCGTGATGGTGATTCGCTACAGGAAGCTATAGAATATTGCATGGAAAATGGTGTCATGTTCTGGACTATCAACAAATCCTTTCCGGAGGAAGAATTCAATCAATATGTCTCCAGAAAAATCAATGCTGACATCTACATTGATGATAAAAATTTTGGTGGTTTCCCTGGGTGGCATACCATATATGAAAAACTAGTTGGCGGTGAATTGCAGGTAAAACCAGAAAAAAAACGCGGCTGGTTCAGGTTATAATTCCCTAATTTTATAGCTCCCTGTTTTCCACATTCTTACATAACTAAATTTGCTTTAAACAATAAGCTGATTGATATGTTGTCTGTTCGCAACACGGCAAACGGAAAATGATAAACCAATGATTACAGGCATTGAAATTTATGGGATTTTCAAACAGGCCATCATGATAACCGGCTTTGTGTTTGTCATGATGCTGGTTATAGAATACATCAACGTTCAAACCCAGGGGCTATGGACAAAAGGGCTTAAAAAAAACTCATGGAACCAGTACCTGATAGCCGCTCTACTGGGAGCAATACCCGGATGCCTGGGAGCTTTCACAGCCGTAGCTATGTTTTCCCACAAACTGATTTCTTTCGGTGCCATTGTGACTGCTATGATAGCCACCAGCGGGGATGAAGCATTTGTGATGTTTGGCATGTTTCCGGGAAAAGCCGCTGTTATTACGCTTGTGTTGCTTGGAATTGGTATTTTTGCCGGATTTTTGACAGATAAATTGTACAAACCCAAAAAATGCCTCGCTTCTTTTGCAAACCGGGATTTTCCCCTGCATAAACAGGACACCTGTAAATGTTTTCAAAAAGATTTGTTTTTACCCCAGTTAAGGCATCCCTCTGTTTACAGGATTGCCCTGCTGCTGATTATCCTCGCACTGCTGACAGCCATTTTAACAGGCTGGATAGCCGGTGAAGCCAAACTGTGGATAAAAGCTACCCTGACATTGGCTACGGCATTTACCATGTTTATTGTTATCAGTGTGCCGGAACATTTTCTGACACAACACCTGTGGGACCATATTGTCAAAAAACATATACTGCGGATTTTCCTGTGGACTTTTGGAACCTTGCTTGTGGTTGGGATATTAATGCATTACGTTGATGTTCATACCTGGCTTTCCGATAACATGTTCCTTGTATTGCTCATCGCTATTGCTGTCGGTATCATACCTGAATCCGGGCCACATTTGGTATTTGTTACCTTATTTGCCCAAGGAAGTATTCCGTTTAGTATTTTACTGGCAAGTTCAATCGTACAGGACGGCCATGGTATGTTACCCCTACTTGCAGAATCGCCACGCTCGTTTCTTTCTGTCAAAATTGTGAATATTATTTTCGCATTGGTGATCGGGACAGCAAGTATTTTGTTGGGATTTTGATGTTAGATATGACCTTCAATCCGGAAAACATCGCCAATAAACAGGCATTTTTCATATTCCAGTTTGCAATTTTATTAGTTGCATGATTTAAAAAATGGCATTTCTGATTAACAGAAATTTGAAATTTAAAAAATAGGGGAACTACCACCAACAATGTATTAATTGGATATTTTAGTTGTACGTGGACAGGGAAAAATGAATTTATTATTAGCATTTGATAGTTATGCCTAATTTTTTAATAAAAATTATAGAATTAAATAATATTGTTTAAATTTGTAAAAAAAACGACAATGGAATTAAGAATAAATATCAGATATGAACAAATTTTGAACCTTGTAAAGCAATTATCTTACAACGACAAGAAAAAGTTGAAAACAGAAGTTGAAGATGAATTATTTTCTCAAAAAAGAACCCCTAAAATTTTGGACAATGAGTCCATCGAATTTAGAAAATTTCTTTTACAGGGACCTATAATGGCTGATGAACAATTTGAGAATTATAAACAACTTAGAAAGAATTTTAATCAATGGATAGAAAAATAATTTGTTTAGATACAAGCATTTTAGTTGAATATTTTAGAAAAAAAGACAAGAATAAATCTTTTTTAATTGAATTAACTTTTAAATATAAATTTGCAATTTCTGTAATTACTAAACTTGAAATATTAAATGGCTCAAATCAAGAACAACAAACATTTTGGGACAAATTATTTAATAAATTACAAATAATTCCACTTGGTGAAAAGGAAGTTGAAGAAGCAAGTAAAATCATTAAAAAATTAAGGTCTGAAAATAAAATTATAGAATTAGCAGATGTATTAATAGGTGCTACTGCTAAAACACATAAACTAAAGATAGCAACTTTAAACATAAAACATTTCAAACAAATAGATAAATTAGAGATTGTAGAACGAAAATAAAAGCAATTTTAAACTTAAAACCAATTTGCTATGGACACAAACATTTCTTTAAGTGATTACCAGCAAGCATACAGGGAAATTGTAAAAAAGAAGAAAGGATAAGTTTTCTTGTTCATTCCATTGTTTATGTGGTTATCAACGCCGGTTTAATTACCCTGAATTTGCTTTCATCCCCTGAATATAAATGGTTTTACTGGCCACTTTTGGGTTGGGGGGTTGGATTGTTAATGCATTATTTGTTTGGAGTAGTATTCCTTAACAAAGACATTGAAAAAAAGGAAGCATTGGCTGAAAAACGAGTAAATGAAGCTATGAAACAGAAATAAAAAATAATGCCCTGCCGATAATGTATTAATTGGATACCTTAGTCGCTCGTGGACAAGAAAAAATGAGCAAATACACATAACATGCGGTATAGTTAATTGCCGAGACAGTAGTAAATTAAAGGATTGTAACCCGTTTCAACGATATTGCAACTTGACAGAAAACTACTTCGCAAGCCTTGAACTCGAACATTATGAATTAGACACTGACTCTATTGACAAGCACTAAATATGCCCGTAAATCCGGGAAACATCACTAATAAAAACATATTTTGAGGCTTATTCAGCAATTGCAAAATCAAAGCGTACCGGTTCAATTTCGTATCCTTTTTGTCGCAACAATTCAATCACACCCTTCTCTCCCACGAGATGTGCCGCACCAAAAGCAGCAAAAACCGATTGCTTTTTCATGATTTTATGAAGGGCTTTGGCCATGCCTTTGTTTCTGTTTACGATAAGTTCCTTGCCAAAAGATTCCGGTAAAGCGGTATCCCGCATTAAAACCTGTAAACTGTCAAGGTCCTGTGCAACATAAGCATCAACAAGCCGGGTGAATTGTTTTTCCATGGAATTTTCCTCATCGGTCAGTCCATCCATCAGCATATCAACCTGCTCTTCCACACTCATTTTTTCAATGGCTCCAATTTGATCGGATAATTCCTCCAGTGCCAGGATATTTTTGTCCATTTTTCGCGCTGTATCAATGAAATGCATATCCAATGGCAAAGGCATCTCTTTAGGCATCATGGTTTGCATAATTTGCGAAGACAAAAAGAAAGGTTTCATTTTTTCAAACAACATCAAAGGCTGTCCGGTACGCGCTTTCATTACAGAATCCAGTAAATGGTATTCTTCGTCACTGAGGTAATCTGCAATGCTTCCCTCTTCCATCAACATAAGCTCTTTGGTGGATTCGGGATCAATTTCATCTATGATCAACTCAACAGCCAAAGCTTCGCATGAACGCATTTTATCATATATAAGGGTATCATAAGCAAAAACCTCCTTTGCCTGGATATGTATGGTGCCATACAAATAGGAAGGCTTATCAGGGTTTTTTCCGGTTACTTTCCATAACAAAGCATCTTGTTGTGCAAGCCCTGTAAATATAAATCCGATAAGGGATACAAACAATAATATCTGTCTTTTCATATTAAATAATTTTTTGTAGATGAATTTTTGACGTAACTACTTACCGCAAAGACACAATAACACGATAGAACGATATGTATAGTGATGAACCTTTAGTTTTTTATGTGTTTTCATTTTTCCCATTTCGTTCTATCGTGCTATCTCGCAATCGTGCAATCACTCTATCTCGGATTGTTGCACTTATCTTATCGTGAATGCGATAAATCGCATCCCTACAGTGCACAATCTCACCCATCTATCCATCTCTTCGTCACTCCATCTCTCTATCGTGCATTCGTACCTTCGTGCTATCACTCTATCTCTCCTTCTCTCTATCACACTAGCACCGCTCGCCCCATCGCCAATTCGCCAGCTCGCCCCATCGTGCTTTCGTGCAATCGTACCATTAATCAACCGTTCCTTCGGCTTTTTCTCCTGAAGGCAACTCAAGACCGTATCCCTGGCGATTATCTGCCTGCTTGAGTTTGAAAGCAAGGAATATGGAAATCACACCACAAATCACCAGAATGAAGATTGGTATGGTGTAATCGTAAATGTATTCCTGGGTATATTCTCCAAATTCAGAGACAATATTTGGATTAGGGTCTTTCATTTTTACAATTTCCTGGGATATTTCTGATTGAGACATTCCAAGATTTTCTAGTTTGGCATTCAAAGCCTGCCTGTTGGCAACCACTGTGGGATTAACAGACTGCAACAGGGCTCCGATTCCCCAAAAGAAAGCCCCAAGTCCCCAGTTTTGAATGGTAAACATGGTAGAATAAGCTGTTCCCAACCGCCTTTGAGGTACAATTTTGGCAACAGAAGGCCACATGGCTGCCGGCACAAGCGAAAATGCAATACCAAGTGAAAGCAGCCCGAGATAAGCCAACATCACGCTATTAAACAAAGAAAGGGATAGGTGAGCAAAAATAAGCAAAAGCGAACCAAGAATCATCAATGAAGCAGCTTTACCTTTGCGATCCACATAATTTCCAAATATTGGTGTAAATATAATTGTTCCCAGCGGGATCAGGCTGGCGGTTTTGGATCCGTTTTTGAACCAGATAGCAAAAGTATCCCTTAGCAGGTAAATCAACAAAGCAAAAGATCCAACAATAAGTATTAGCGACACCACTTTGTTTGTCATTGTCTTCATCCGTGACGGCACAATGGAAAACAAAAGTGCATAAACAAAGAGTCCGATGTAGATCACAGCCGTACCAAATGAAGTACTGCCATTGATCTGGAATCCACCTTCAGGTAGCACAGCGGTAAAGTTAAATTTATTGATCAGCAAATCCGGAGCATACTGAATAAAGGGAAATACAGCAGCATAAAAAGACACACAAAGCAATGCAATGTAAATGAAAGATGGGTTTTTAATCAATTTAAATAAATCGGAAAATTTAAACTCTTCTTCCTCTTCCGTTTCACCGGTTTCTGCAGCTTTAGCAGCTTTTTTGGCTTTCATTTGCCTGTCGAGTTTAACATCGAAGAATACATAAATCACAAACATGATAAACGTAACACCAAGCAATGCAGCAGCAAAGGTAACAGCAGGAGAAACCGTCCCTGAGATATCCGGTGAAAGAGCAATCCCCATGGCTGATCCGAGTCGTCCGAATCCCATATTGATTGCCATTGCAAGAGCCAGTTCGTAGCCCTTGAACCATTTTACCATGGTAGTGGTAGCAACCACACACACAACCTCCAATCCGGAACCAAACAAGATACGTCCAATGATCATGAAAGTAAGTTGCGTACTATGATCGGCACCAAAATAACCTGCCGAAGCCAATGCTGTAATAGCACCACCAAGGACGGCAAGACCACCAAATGCCAGGCCGGCAATACGCACACCCCATTTGTCAAGGATCATACCACCAACGATGATCATACCAAACATGTTGGCAATGGTAGTCAAGCCAATCAGGCGTCCAAACTCTTCACTGGTAAACCCCATCTGGGTTTCCATCATTCCCTTTAATCCTGAGAAAAAATCCTGAAACCAATACGTAGCAAGCATCAATCCACTAACAAGTATTAGGGCAAGCCAACGCATGGCTACCGAATCTTTCAGAGTTTTCTGTTTTGCATCATTCATAATAAGTCTATTTTTAAAATTTCAGCGCTAAATTAGTAAAATAACTGTCATACAAATGAAAAATGGGGAAAATTTTTATTTTTTAAGATTTAGGTGTTAATAACTTTTTCTATAATTTATTGTGTAATTCCGGAAATAATGATTTAGGGGACTTTTAATATTGATTTTTTCAAAAATTAGGTTATGTCCGGACATTTTTTACAAAATAAAATATTTATTGATACAACTGAAATTTTCATGGAAACACTTGATACACAGCAGGGCTCGTTGAACAGATTTATAATAAGTACTGAATATTACTCTTTGGAAGAAGCTGATAAAAGACAACAAGAAGCAATTATGCAACAAAGATCAAAAATAAATAAAAGACGCCTTAAACACGGTGATGTTATCATTGCCGTTTATGATAAAAAAAATCGCGAAAGAATAATGATATACTATGATATTCATAAAATGGAATATAAGATATTGAAAGGTGATAAGAAGGTTTCTTTCTAGTGTCAAGTGCAAATCAAAAAAAATATAAAAATGCTCTTTAGAGCTATAATTAGTGTTTGTCTATAAACTCAGAGTGCTTGAACCATAATGTTCAAGATCAAAGCCTGTCCCGCATTTTATCGGGAGCGTGTGATAATTTTAAACCGCAGTATACTAGCGTATATGAGAATTTAAAATTTGAGCAACAACGCAGATATTGGACATTATGGACAAACACTAATCAGGGCTTCAGCCCAATTACTACGACCTTCAGATCGTGGTTTATCTTCACTCCGTCTCTGTTCCACTTCGCCGGACAAGTTTTGAGATTTTATTTTTTCCCGAATGGCTTTTTTTCATCAGGGAAAGATTTACTAACTTGTGCCATTAAAGAAGAATATTAATGATAAACATATTATGCGAAAAATTTTATTTGTACTATCAGGATTGATGTTTTTAACCATTGGCCCCGGCTATGGACAAACGGCTCAGGACTATTACAACAAAGGCATTGATAAATTTGAGGCTGGAGAGCTAAAAGAAGCCCTTGACAACCTGAACAAAGCCATTGAAATTGACCCTGAACTTGCAAACGCATACTTTAACAGGGGGCTTGTGAAAGGCGCATTAGGAAAAGACCGGGAAGCATTGAAAGATTTCGATACAGCCATAGAAATCAATCCCAATGACATAGATGCTTATTTCAACAGGGGTATTGCCAGGGATGAGCTGGGATACCACAAAGGAGCGATACAAGATTTAAGTTTTGTCATTGATGCAAAACCGTCTCACACCATGGCCTATTTTAACAGGGGGCTTGCTAGAGGAAAATCGGGAAATCAGAAAGGTGCCATAAGGGATTTCACTGCAGTGATTAAAATCAAACATGATGTGCCGGAAGCTTACATCAACAGGGGTTTGACCAAGCGAAAAATAAGAGATTATAAAGGCGCGCTGGCTGACTATAACAAAGCCATAGAGCTCAATCCTGATAATGCCGGCGTTTTTATCAACAGGGGTCTTGTAAAACATAAATTAAAAGATTACAAGGGCGCACTAACTGATTATTCCAAAGCCATTGACATGAATCCGGATAATGCCGGGGCCTACAACAACAGGGGCCTTGTTAAACATGATCTGGAAAACTACGCCGGTGCAATAACGGACTTCAATAAAGCCATTGAAATAAATCCTTATCATTCCAGAACTTACACAAGCAGAGGCCTGACTAAACATGCACTTGGAAATTACAGTGGAGCCATATCTGACTTTAATAAAGCCATTGAAATTGATCCCGGTGATGCCAGGGCTTACTATTATAGGGGGCTTTCCAAAGGGCATGAAGGCATGAAAAGCAGCGCATGCAATGACCTGAAAAAAGCCAGAGAATCAGGTTTTGATAAAGCGAAAGAAAAAATGCAGGAGCTTTGTGATGAATAAAGGAGTCGGAAGTCAGAAGACGGAAGACGGAAGTTAATCTTCGGACTTCCGTCTTCGATCTTCGGACTTAAGTACTTATCCTTCAAACGATTTCAGCACATCAATCACATAATCAATGTCGGCAGCCGTATGGTCCCCGTTTATCTGGAAACGGATTTCTTCATCGCCTTTGGGAACAACAGGGAAGTTGAGTCCCGTTGCCAGCACACCATTGTTTTTTAGATGTTCCACAATTTGTGATGTTTTTGCTGTATCCCTAACCATTAAAGGGGTAACAGGATGTGGGCCGGCAATGGTTTCCATGCCGTTATCAACCAATCCTTTTTCAAAACGGGCAGTCATTTCACTTAAATGTTTCAGGCGTTTTTTGCCCTCTTCAGATTCAAGTATATCAACAACTTTCAGTACAGCAGCGCATTCTGAATTGGTAAGCGGATTGGAATAAATGTACATGGGCGCAGTTTCACGCAGGTAACGTGTAATAGCTTTAGAGGTTACAACATAACCGCCATTGACACCAAAGGCTTTGCCCAGGGTACCAACAATAACATCCATTTTACCACCGGTAATTTCTTCAGTTCCCAGTCCGTTTTCGCCATAAGCACCTACACCATGAGAATCGTCAGCAATGGTAATGATGCCTTCTTCAAATTTGTCCTCGTATTTTTCAGCGAGATGCTGAATTTCATCTAATGGGGCATAATCACCACGCATAGAGAATACACCATCCGTTACCAGCAACACACGTTTGCCTGAGCCAACCGCTTCCTGCAGTTTAGCGTCCAAATCATTCATGTCGTTGTGTTTGTAAATAAACTTACCAGCCGGACGGCTCAACCGCATGGCCTGAATGATGCAGTTGTGATTCAACTCATCACTGACATAAACAGTTTCTTTGGTACACAGTGGAAACAACACTCCCAATGAAGTCACATACGCATTGCTAAAAAGCATAGCAGACTCACGATTGTGTAATTTTGCCAGTCTGTCTTCAAGTTCAACATGGGTGTCATAGGTACCACTGATAAAGCGTACAGCACCGGGGCCTACACCATACTTTACCGCTGCTGCTTCCTCAGCTTTTATCACATCAGGGTGCATGCTCAACCCCAGGTAAGAATTGGAGTTCATTTTGATGAATTTCTTATCACCAAATCCACGAATAAGGTATCGGGGGCCATTTTCTCCTTCAGCAGGAATGACTTTTTCAATGACCATTTCTTCACCTTTGGCAGTACCCTTGGCTTCAAGGGCTTCTACTTCTGTTTCCAGTACTTTGTTTAATTTATCAATACTCATAATATTATTTTAAGGGTTTACAATTTCTTTCTCAGATTTTCCAGCATATCTTCCACCATAGCAGACAGATCATAAGATGGTTTCCATCCCCATTCTTCACGAGCTGCAGAATCATCCACGCTGTCGGGCCATGAATCAGCAATATCCTGGCGGTAATCGGGTTTGTACTCAATTTCAAATTCCGGGATGTGTTTTTTGATCTCATCAGCCAGGTCTTTGACAGTAAAACTCATGCCACCTACATTAAAATCACTGTGGTGTTTGAGTGTATCAAAATCCGCCTGGAACAAATCAACGGTAGATTTTATGCAATCAGGCATGTACATCATCGGAAGTTTGGTGTCTTCTTTTACGAAGCATGTATATTTTTTATTTTTCAGGGCTTCGTAAAATATTTCAACGGCGTAATCAGTTGTGCCGCCACCTGGCAATGTTTCGTGGCTGATGATGCCGGGATACCTCAATCCACGAACATCCAGTCCATATTTGTTGACGTAATAGTCACCCAGCAATTCGCCGGAAACTTTGGTTACACCATACATGGTAGTGGGTTTCAGAACAGTTTCCTGTGGCGTATCAACCTGTGGAGTTTCGGGACCAAATACAGCGATGGAACTTGGTACCAGTACGCGTTCCATCTTGCGTTCCCTGGCCACTTCCAGCACATTGATAAGCCCGTTCATGTTGACATCCCATGCCAGCATTGGGTTTTGTTCACCAATGGCAGACAAAATAGCAGCCATGTTGATAATGCTGTCAATATTGTATTTATCACACACAGTTTCAAGCGATTTTCTGTCTGTCACATCAAGAAATTCAAATGGGCCTGTCTTTTTTATTTGTTCGGTCGGCTCACTTTTACGGGTTGATGCCACAACATTTTCGCCTCCGTAAATCTCGCGGATTTTCATGGTCAATTCAGAACCAATTTGACCAACTGCTCCGGTAATCAGAATGTTCTTCATAATTTCAAATTTTTCATTTATTTATAATTGCGTTCAAATATATAAAAATCAAAATGAAACAACACAGTTATTAAACATATTGTAACTATTCACAGCTAAAAATAATAATAAATGGTTAACCCCGTTGAAAAATTTTCTACGGGGTTAATGACTGTTACAAAACAGTTAATAACAGTTACAAATGAAAAAACAGTCTCCTTATAAAAAATTAAAATTTTATCAAAACATTTTTGAATTATTTAAAATGATTTTAAATTTGTATGCAAAATAAATGTAGAATCTAAAAAATAAAATATTATGGACAATTCCCTTTATTACTTTGAATTTCCTGAAAACGAACCGGTAAAAGCTTATGCTCCAGGCAGTGAAGAACGCGAATCATTGCAAAAAGAGCTTGAACGCCTCATGGGCGAAGAGCATGAAATTTTCCCGATCATTGGCGGAAAAGAAATAAAAACCGGCAAAACGGCAAAAGTGACCATGCCTACCAATCACAAGCACGTACTTGCCACGTATCATCAGGTTGGTGAAAAAGAAGTTAAAATGGCCATTGATGCAGCCTTAGAAGCCAAAAAAAAATGGGAAAACATGCCTTATGCTGAACGCGGGTCTATCATTTTGAAAGTGGCTGAATTGCTTTCCACCAAATACCGCAACCTTATCAATGCTTCCACCATGCTGGGGCAAGGTAAAAACGTCCACCAGGCAGAAATTGATGCAGCATGTGAAGCCATAGATTTTTTGCGTTTCAATGCCTCCTACATGACCGATATTTATGCTGAACAGCCAATGTCAGTCAAAGGGGTATTAAACCGCCTGGAATACAGGCCGCTGGAAGGTTTTGTTTTTGCAGTGACACCATTTAATTTTACGGCCATTGCATCCAACCTACCGATGAGCCCTGTATTGATGGGTAATGTAGCATTGTGGAAACCATCACGTACTGCTTTGTTCAGCAACTGGTTCCTGATGAAAATTTATAAGGAAGCAGGAATACCTGACGGTGTTATTAACTTCCTGCCGGGAGCCGGTTCTGTCATTGGCAAAGAAGTCTTTAACAGCCCTGACCTTGCCGGGATACATTTTACCGGTTCCACAGCCGTAATGCAGAATTTTTGGAAAACCATCGGTGCCAACATCACAAAATACAAATCTTATCCAAGAATCGTTGGAGAAACCGGCGGAAAAGATTTTGTGTTTGCTCACAAATCATCCGATGCAAAAGAAGTGGCTGTTGCTCTGGTGCGTGCTTCATACGAATACCAGGGACAAAAATGTTCCGCCGCTTCACGTGCGTACCTGCCTAAATCATTGTGGCCGGCCATTAAAAAACATGTTGGAGAAATGCTCGCCGAAATTAAGATGGGCGATGTTACCGATTTCTCTAATTTTGTCAACGCGGTAATTGATGAGGCTTCTTTTGATAACGCTATGCACTACATCAACGATGCCAAGGAAAGCAAAGATGCCGAAATTGTTTTCGGTGGCAATGGTGACAAATCCAAAGGTTATTTTATTGAGCCTACTGTTATTGAAGCTAAAGACCCGCATTACGTCAGTATTGAAGAGGAAATTTTTGCTCCTGTGCTGACAGTTTATATTTATGAAGATGATAAATACGAAGAAACCCTTGATTTGTGTAACAACACATCCGGATACGCACTGACAGGGGCTGTTTTTGCCAGGGACCGCGAAGCATTGCTATTGGGCAAAGAAAAGCTCACTTATGCAGCCGGAAATTTCTATCTAAACGATAAACCTACAGGCTCTGTCGTAGGACAGCAGCCATTTGGCGGGGCACGTGCATCAGGCACCAACGACAAAGCCGGTTCTTTCCTGAACCTGGTACGCTGGGTCAACACACGCTCCATCAAAGAAGGGCTTGTCCCTCCAACCGATTATAAATATCCGTTTTTAGGGGAATAAATAAACACCTGTCTTCTACCTTTCCCCTGGTTTTTAAAACCATAGGAAAGGTAGATGTTTTTTAGGTAAAACGTTCACCTTGTTGGATAAAAAAACACCCGATTGTCTTGCAGGCAGGGAAATGAAAAAACGATAGCGAGAAGGCACGATAGGGCGATGTGACGATGTGACGATGTTACGACAGCATGAAAGTATGACATCGTGCTATCGTGCTTTCGTGCTATCGTGCTATCGTGACTTTGGGGTGACGAGCTACTTTTGCTGATACTCTCATATAACTCTTTTTAAATTTGCTGTTATCTTTTTTGAAGTTCCCCTATTTTTTCCCAGGGGCGAGTACTGATTAACACGTATGTACGCAAAACTTAAACCGGAATAAATTTCAAAACCTGTCCGGCGAAGACGGATAAACTATAATTTATGTGCTTAGTATTTTATTTCAACAAGTATAATTAAATATATATAGTTAAAATTTGAATATTATATGCAAATTGAAATTATTTATGTTTTCAAAAATGTAAAATATGAATAAATATTACATAAAATTTCTAAAATCAACAAAATCATTCAAAATAATGAATCTTATGTTAAATTATAAATATCAGATAATCAAATATAAAATCGTTAATAACGGTTAATAACCGTTATTAACCGTTAGCAACGGCTAATATTTAGAATAACAAATTAAATTTAAAATATAAATATATTACCAAAAGCAGATTTTTATAAATATTGCTGGTATATAATAATTATTCCTGCAGCCTGACGAAGGCCGGTATCCTGTGTTTCGGTACAGCGAACTGTTTGTCCGCACAACAGATTGACCAGCGGAAAATCCTGTTTGGGCGGATAACAACAGCCGCTGTACCGGAACACAGATAAAGGCCGCAGGCAGAGACCATTTTCATGAATAGTTAAGGTTTTCCTGCTGCCCAAAAAAAATAAAATCAGATTTCCTGCTTTTTTGTTCTGTGCCAGTATAAATAGATGATGGCACTGCCTGTACCGAAAACAAAGAAAAGCACACCGGATATCATCAAGGCGGATTGTAAACTGTACAAATCTGCATACCACCCTCTTATATAACTCTTTTTAAATTTGCTGTTATCTTTTTTGAAGTTCCCCTATTTTTTCCCAGGGGCGAGTACTGATTAGTTACCAGAAAAAATTTACTTAGTCCAATACAACGGACTGAAAATGATAAGAACGGTGAACAATTCAAGACGCCCAATCAGCATCAGAAGCCCAAGGTACCATTTTCCGGCAGCAGGGATCAGAGCATAATTCTCAACCGGCCCTACTCCACCAATTCCAGGACCAATATTCCCTATTGACGCAGCAACCGCTCCTATTGCAGTATCAAAATTCAGGCCCATAAATGACATCACTACCACCGAAACCATAAAAATCATTATGTACAAAATGACAAAAGCCAGAATGTTATTGACTATTTGAGCAGGCACAGCCTGGTGATTAAACCGGACAGGAATAACAGCATTCGGATGCAACAACCTTTTGAATTCAAGATAGGCATTTCTGAATAACATTTGAATACGGATTACCTTAACGCTCCCCCCAGTTGATCCAGCCATTCCTCCAATGAACATTAACATTAGAATCAACACCCATAATCCTTCCGGTGACCATTTCATATAATCAGCCGTTGCGTATCCAGTTGTAGTCACTATACTGACTGTCTGAAACAATGCATCACGAATGGATTGTTCAGCACTCAATCCATGTTTCCAGAACAAACCAATGGCAATAATCAGGGCAGTTCCAAGCACAATTTTGACATAACAAAGAAACTCTTCATGTTTGAATAATTTTGCCGGTTTGCCTGTGATAGCAAAATATGACAGTGCAAAATTGGTTCCAGCCAAAAACATAAAAACGATAATCACATAATGTATGTACGGGGAATCAAAATAGGCAATACTGGCCTGTTTTGTAGAATAGCCACCTGTAGCCATGGTAGTAAATGCATGATTGATTGAATCAAACACAGTCATTCCCCCCACTTTTAACAAAACGGCTTCGAGCAGAGTAAAACCCAGGTAAACCAGCCATAATCTCATTGCTGTTTGTTTGATTCTGGGACTCAGCTTATCTGTTGTGGGGCCAGGCACCTCAGATGAGAACATTTGCATACCTCCGATTTTGATCAGGGGAAGAATGGCAATGGACAATACTATAATTCCCATGCCTCCAAGCCATTGTGTAAAACTACGCCAAAAAAGTATTCCATGAGGGAAAGCCTCTATATCATTGAGAATGGAGGCTCCGGTAGTTGTAAATCCCGAAATGGTTTCAAAAAAAGCATCGGTAAAATTGGTTATCGTATGGCTTAAAATAAACGGCAGGGTTCCAAACAAAGACATCAAGATCCCTCCCATACTTACAATCGCATAAGCTTCAGGTTTTCCAACATCCCGCTTGGCTTTTCTAAGGATAAGCATTAACAATAACCCTGCAGACACCGTAATTCCAGATGAGATTAAAATGGCAGCAACATCTGAATCTCCATGATAAATTGAAAAAGGCAAGCCGAACAACATGGCAATGCTTTCAATAATCAGGAGGACACCCAGCGTATATCCAATAATTTTATAATTCATATTTTCTCAATAAAAGTACAAATCTAATTGTTTTAAGGTAAAAAAAAGACCATTATTTTATGTTCACATCATTTGTGAAGAATAAAATAAGTCGTAAATTTGCTGCGCTAAATGCTTTTTTGAAAAAAACACGGGGTGTAGCGCAGCCCGGTAGCGCGCTTCGTTCGGGACGAAGAGGTCGCGAGTTCAAATCTCGCCACCCCGACAAGCATAAAACCCCTTTCAGCACAGCTGGAAGGGGTTTTTCAATTTCACCCCGTTGAAAACTTGTTTTCAAAAGCTGTGAAATTGAAAAAACACAGACCGACATCAGGAGGGCTGAAACTACGTAAATCATTTTTCATGAGAAAAAACAAAAGAACAAAACTTTGGGTGTCAGATTAGGATTGACTTGACACTACAGTGCTTTCTTTACATTTTTTTCAATGCGTTCTTTCAATCCGTTGGGATCAGCTTTGATAAATGTTTTACCGGCAATTTTTTCATACAATTCGATGTATCGTTCGCTGATTTCTTTGATTTTGCTGTCAGTCATTTCCGGAATGGCCTGGCCCGGTTCACCATTAAATCCTTTTTCCATTAACCATTCACGCACAAATTCTTTTGAAAGCTGACGTTGTTTTTGCCCTTTTTCAAAATTTTCCTTGTATGTGTCTTTATAAAAATAACGTGATGAATCAGGGGTGTGAATTTCATCAATCAGGTATATTTTACCGTCTTTTTTTCCAAATTCATATTTTGTATCCACCAGAATCAGTCCCCGTTTATCGGCAATTTCGGTGCCACGCTCGAAAAGTGCAAGGGCATATTCTTCGAGTTGCTTGTATTCGTCTTCCTCTACCAGCCCCTGGCGTATGATATCTTCCCGCGAAATGTTTTCATCATGCGCTCCCTGCTCTGCTTTGGTGGTGGGGGTAAGAATGGGCTTTTCAAAAGCCTGGTGTTCTTTCATGCCTTCAGGAATGAGTACACCACATATATACCTGGCTCCTTTTTTATAAGCCCTCCAGGAGCTTCCAGTCAGGTATGCCCTGACAATCATTTCCACCGGATAGGGGTTGCACTTGTGGCCTATTGTCACCATGGGGTCGGGAGTGGAAATTTTCCAGTTGGGAACAATATCTTTCGTGGCATCCAAAAATTCTGATGCAATCTGGTTCAATACCTGACCTTTGTACGGGATGCCTCTTGGCAGTACAATATCAAATGCTGAAATCCTGTCTGATACTACCATGACAAGGCGCTCATTGTCTATGGTATAAACATCCCTGACTTTACCATTATATATGTCCGTTGTGCCTGGAAAATGAAATTTTGTTTTTGTGATTGTATCCATCATGATTTTGATTTTTCAAGTCGGGTTTAAAAGTCCAAATATCGCAAAATAAAAAATTTCCCACGAGACACCAAGAACACAAAGAAATTAATTTCAACATATTATAATTTTAATTTTGCGGGGTTGTGGGTTTACAAAAGACTTCTAAAATCAGGCTCATTTATTATTTTCTTCTTTTTCGTATGCTTCAACAATTTTATTGACAAGCTTGTGACGTATAATATCTTGTTGTCCGAGCCTGATGATGCCAATGCCTTCGATGTCTTTGAGGATATTCAGTGCAAAGGGCAGGCCCGGAGCCCGGTTTCGTGGCAAGTCTGTTTGTGTGATATCGCCGGTAACAATGAATTTAGCATTTTCGCCCATACGGGTAAGGAACATTTTCAATTGTTTGACAGAAGCATTTTGAGCTTCATCCAGAATGGCATAAGAGTTACTGAGAGTACGTCCACGCATAAAAGCCAAGGGTGCAATTTGTATGGTTTGGTCTTCCAGCATTTTTTCAAGCCGTTTAAACGGGATCATATCCAGCAGGGCATCGTATAAAGGTTGAAGGTAAGGATCCAACTTTTCTTTTAGATCGCCGGGCAGGAAACCCAGGTTTTCCCCTGCTTCCACGGCGGGCCGGCTTAAGATAATCCGCTTAATGCGTTTTTCCTTTAGTGCTTTTACAGCCAGCGCTATAGCTGTGTATGTTTTGCCTGTGCCGGCAGGGCCAAAGGTAAGCAACAGGTCGTTTTTCTTTTCCAGCTCAACAATTTTGATCTGTCCCGGGGTACGTGCCTTTATCGGTACGCCATTGGTGTTGTACAGGAGTATGTCTTTTTCCTGTTCCAGCATTTTTTTTGATTTGCCTGCCCCTGCGTTGAGAATTTCCCTTAAAATATCCTGATTAAGCTTATGGAATTTTTCATAATAGGAAATAATGATTTCCAGCGCATCCGAGAATCGTTGGATTTCTTCCGGAGTACCCATTGCTTTTACCGTATCTCCCCTGAAAACAAGTTTCACTTTTGGAAAGTATGATTTTATCAACTCAAGATGTGATCCATTAACACCATGAAATGCCCGTAGGTCTGAAATATCAATTATAAAAGATTGTTCTGTCATATATAGTACAAATAAAGTTAATTTTTTAATTTTATCATGATTTTTATGCAGTCTTTTTATGCCGAAAATTGTTAGCATTATCAGTGATTGGAAAAACCAGGATTTTTACCTAGCAGCGCTTAAACACCGTTTAATGAGCTATATGCCTGATGTTGTTATTAGTGATGTGTCACATCAAATAGAAGCATTCAATACCACGCAGGCAGCATTCGTTATGCGGGCAGCCTGGCGTTATTTTCCGGAAAACAGCATTCATTTGATGTGTGTTAATGCTGCGGCCTCTGCTCAAACACCACACGTACTGCTGAAACACAAAAACCATTATTTTATTGGAGCAGATAATGGATACTGGCCGTTCATTTTGGGTGAAAAACCGGATAACGCCTGGGTTATTAATGATGAGATACATTACGAAGGCAACAGTTTTCCTGAACTGAATGTGTTTGCAAAATTGGTTGCAGCTATAGATAAAGGGGTTAACCCGGATGAACTGGGTGTCCCTGGTTACACATTGCATCAAAATACTGAACTTAATCCTGTTTTCAACACAAACTCAATACACGCATCCTTCATGTATTTTGATTCTTATGGGAACGGAATGACAAATTTAAATAAGAACGATTTTGATGCCTGTGTCAATAATAAAAAATTCAGAATATTGATATTATCTGAAAGAAACAGTTTGCGTAAAATACATGCATCCTATGCTAAAGTTCGGCCCGGCAGTTTGTGTGCAGTTTTTAATTCCCAAAATTTGCTGGAAATAGCCATCAGGGAGGGAAATTTAAAACAATTGTTAGATTTGCAATTTGGAGATACCGTACGGATTGAATATGGGTAATATGGAGTGATTGAGTGGTGAGTGGATATCGAATATCAAATGATAAAGTTGGAGAGATGAAGTGATGGAGATAGTTATTATGTTTATTAGGGCGTGCCCCTGATTTCTAAAGCGGGGCGAAAAAAACTTTACGAAAGTTTGGAACTTTCGTAAAGTTCAAACGCCCAGCCTTAGAAATCAGGGTCGGTCTGCGGCTATTAGCTGCTTTGCTTCGCCTTCAGCCTGTTATGCTGTGGACAGGAGCTTCCGCTGGTCGCTCTGCCACAGCAACAGGCTGTAAGGCTCATCTGCAGCAGGCTAACCGCCTCCGCCCTCACGCGGGAGAGTGAGAGCACGAAAGGACGATAACACGATGGGGCGAGTTGGCGATGGGGCGAACTGGTGATGGGTGAGATAGAGTGATGAGTGGTGAGTAGTGTTCGGTGATCGGTGGTCGGTGAGTTGTGAGTGATGAGTGGTAGAGAGAGGGTTGTGAATAAGCTTATGGAGTTAGATGAATGATTGATAAGACATGAAAAAGAGGATACTGATTTTATTGTTATTAATGGGGTTTAATCTCCATCCATTATTGGCACAATACCCGTTTCTGATCAGTGGAGAATACCTTGGCGGAACAGTTACGCCACACCGTGAAGGCATGGAACATTTGAAACAAGATCCGGTTAACGGTGCCGAACTTGAGATTGCGGTACAACTCAACGGCAACGATGACTGGCATGTGGCGTATCATTATCCTGTTACAGGATTAGGTTTGCATTACGATAATCTAGGATACGATGAAGTGCTTGGTTATGCAGCAGGATTTTATGGTTTTATTGACATCCCTTTAAGAAGATGGGAACAATCTGAATTAATATATAAACTGAGCAGTGGATTAACGCACAATTCAAAGCGGTTTTTGGTGGATGCTAATCCCACCAACATAGCCATATCCACACGGGTAAATTACCTTTTTAACAGCGGTTTTCATTTCAGGTATTGGATGTCAGATTATTATGCCCTAGATGCAGGCGTGGAATTAACCCATTATTCCAATGGCGCCATCAGAAAACCAAACAAAGGTCTGAACCAATTGAATGTCAATGCAGGATTAAGTTATTATCTAACTGGCAATTATGATTCTTACCGGGATGTAAAACGCCCAATTGTGTGGGATCCATCGCATGAAATTTATTTGTTGGGTGTATTGGGAAAGACGAACATTTATAAAGGGTTTACTGATCCTGATCATCCGGAAATAAATTCAGGTACAGATCAAACGTTTTTTACCGGCGGGGTTTCTATTGGCTGGAACTACCGTTATGCCCCAAAGCGAAAAGCCGGACTTTCCTTAGACGGATTTTACAATGAATCTTTCAACTGGTCATATTGGGATCAGCCTCCGCTTGATGATAAGGAGTTAACATTTTGGGAATTAACACGGGCTGGCATTGGCATAAACCATGAATTTTTCATGAAAAGGCTGAGCATTTTTACCGGATTCGGGATATACGTTGTTCGTTCGCCGGAGGTGTTAGGGAGCAAAGCTGATGAATGGATGTATGAGCGGCTCGGATTCAGGTATTATATTTTGCAAAATGTGTTTTTGAATGTTTCTGTTAAAGCTTATGGTTTTAAAGCAGAAGCTGTTGAATTCGGTATGGGGCTTAGTCTGAATCGAATGTATTCGAATTTCTGGTAGGATTAGGTGTTCCGTGTTCCGGGTTTCGTGTTCCGGGTTTCGTGTTTCGGGTTGCCCCATCGCACCATCGCCAACTCGCCCCTTCGTGCATTCGTGCTATCGTTTTGAGATTAGGATTCCTGGGTGTTTTGTTGGTTTGTTGGTTTTACTCTTTCTTCATGCATTTTTTCGAATGGTTGAACCCTGCCAGTATTTTCAATTGTTTTCAATACAATATCTTTGACATTAATGTCTGCATTGTCTACTTTTTTA
>JAYENB010000027.1:0-5489 GCA_034721855.1 Bacteroidota bacterium | reverse complement strand
TAATTCCGGAACAGCAACTGCAATCATTCTAATAATTAGTTTTATTGGTCATTTTTTAGATTAATTAGAGCAATTAGAAATTAGGTCAATTAACAGTTATTTAATTTTAAAATGTGAACAGTTACCTTTTTTTTTTGCATCCTTTTAACGAACTATCAGGATTGGACGAAAGAACGATTGCACGAAAGCGAGAATGCATGATGCCGCGATAGAATAATTTGTAATGGGATTCTCATAATTTCCATTGGTTCGAATTCGTGTACATAATGATTAATATCGATATTTGTTCTTATTTTTTCCATTTCGTTCTGTCGTGCTATCTAGCAATCGTGCTATCACTCCATCACTCCATCTCCTCCTCGTTCCTTCGTTCCATTGCTCCATCGCCAACTCGCTCCATCACCAACTCGCCCCATCGTGCTATCGTTTTTTAGTAAATAACTGTGTCAGCCTGCAATCAATGCTTTTACAAATTTGAAGGTCAAAATACCACTTACAATCAATTTAAGGACAATGCCAACCATCAGGCCGAGAAATGAACCGAGGGCAGAAATCAGGGCACGTTTGTTTTTTTCAGCACTGGTTTTTGGAATATTATCGTGTTTGTGTTCCTGAGTGTTAAAGTACAGCAATTCGCCTGCAAGAGCTCCCAGAAAAGGCCCAATGATAATGCCGAGTGGACCAAAAAATAAACCTATAATCAGACCAATAACTGCCCCCGAGACCCCCCATTTGCTGCCTCCTGCTCTTTTGGTGCCGTAAATGGGAATGATGTTGTCAATGATAGTAATGGACACTGCTATTACCAGCCAAATAATAAGAAATTCGAGCGAAAACTGAACACGTTCAGTAAGGTGCAAAAGCAAAATACCTATCCAACTGATGGGAGGGCCCGGGATAACCGGTAAAATACACCCCAAAAGCCCGACAATCATCAGGATAGAAGCCAGTGTTATGAGAAATATTTCCAGAAACATACTTTTTGGTAACTAATTAGTATCAACAAAAGTAACTCCTCACCACAAAGATGCAGAGATGCTAAGTCACGATAGCACGAAAGCACGAATTAAAGATTGCATGAGATTTCAAGGGATATCCCTTTATTTTTTCCTGAGTTCTGAATATTTTTCCTTATCATGCCATCACTCCATCGCCAACTCGCCAACTCGCCCATCGTGAATTCATGCTGTCGTAACATCGTCATATCGCCCTATCGTGCCTTCTCGCTATCGTTCCATCGTGCTATCGTTATTTGATGGTAAGCGATTTAATTCTTCTTTTTTCATTTCTTAGTAACCTTGCCCGGCGACAGACGGGTTTGTGTCTTCGCGGTAACAATTAAATGTACCTGACTATTTACACTTTATTATTTTGTACGCAAGATATGGAAAATTCACATGAATTGAAAATCCCTGCCGAAAATCATGACAAAAATCAGATTTTATGCCGGATAACGGTAGCTTGTTTTGATTACTTTTGAGCGTAATTTTTCTTTGCTATGTGGACATTTATTATCAGTATCGGCTTGTTGATAGTAGGCTACCTTGTTTACGGGAAATTTATAGAGCGGTTTTTTGGTGCGGATGCCAATAGAAAAACCCCGGCATACACAATGCGTGATGGTGTGGACTATATCCCTATGCCGCGTTGGAAAGTATTCATGATCCAGTTTCTTAACATTGCCGGGTTAGGACCGATATTTGGGGCTATACTCGGTGCTATGTACGGACCGTGGGCTTATGTCTGGATTGTGTTCGGATGTGTTTTTATGGGCTCGGTACACGATTATTTTTCAGGTATGCTGAGCCTGCGGAATAAAGGAGCCAGTTTGCCTGAATTGGTTGGCAAATATTTGGGTGTAAGTGTGCAACAGATACTCCGTGTGTTTACCATCTTATTACTGATTTTTGTGGGAGTGGCTTTTGTTACCGGCCCTGCAGGCTTGTTAGCCGGATTGACAGGGGGCGGAAAAACCATCTGGTTATATATTATCTTTGCGTATTACCTGATTGCCACTTTATTACCCATCAACAAAATCATTGGGAAAATATACCCCGTGTTTGGCATTGCCTTGCTGTTCATGGCCGTGAGTATTGCTGCTGTGATGATATTCAAAGGTGTTTCAGGAGAAATGACGCTGATGGAATTCACACCGGCCAACGCAAAAAACTGGCATCATATACCGGAACAAAATATTTTGTATCCAATGATGTTTATCGTGATATCCTGCGGTGCCATTTCCGGATTTCATTCTACACAAGCACCCATGATGGCCAGGTGCCTGAAAAATGAAAAGCAGGGGCGCCAGGTGTTTTATGGTGCCATGATTGCCGAAGGCATTGTGGCTTTAATATGGGCTACCGCTGCCATGAATTTTTTCGGCGGTGTTGAGGAATTGAATATAAAGCTTGCAGAGCACAACAACAACGCTGCCTGGGTAGTTGACTTCATCACCCGGTCATGGTTGGGGAAAGTAGGTGCAATATTTGCTATTTTAGGTGTAATAGCCTTGCCAATAAGCACCGGAGATACGGCTTTTCGCTCGGCACGTCTTACAGTGGCTGATATATTTTCATACAGTCAGGCGTCAACAGGAAAACGTTTATTGATTAGTATTCCATTGTTTGTGCTTGGTTTTATTTTGTCGCAACTTGATTTTGCTACCGTATGGAAATACCTTGGACTTTCCAACCAAATCCTATCCAGTTTTGTATTGTGGACAGGTGCCATGTATCTGGCAGAAAAGCGGCGTTTTCACTGGTTGCTGTCTGTCCCGGCTTTCATAATGACAACCATATGCATTACCTATTTCCTGATAGCGCCCAATTATGCCGGAGGTTTGGCATTAGCTCCGTCATGGGCATACGCAGCAGGTCCGGGTGTTGCTCTTTTAATTGCCGGATTGTGGTTCAGGGCAGTGGTTAAGCGCAGGCAGTGAACATATTTCGCATTCGCATGTTTAGCCTTGACAAAAATGCATAACGTATGAAGCACTTTATACATAATAGAATTAAATTGAAGGTAACTACTCAGTGTTAAAATTAAAAACATTAACTATTCAGATGCATATGATTTTCACCGCAAAGACGGAGACCCGTCTGTCGCCGGGCAAGGTTACTAAGAAATTGAATAATTTGGACATATAGACGGTTAACATCGATTAACACTTGTTAAAAACGGTTGCGATATGTTGTGTTTCCTAAAGAATCGACTGTTCACAAGTAACCGATTTTAACCATTATTAACATTTATTAACCCCGTAGAAAATTTTTCAACGGGGTTAACAGTTATATTTACAAATTTTAAACCTTTGCGGCTCTCCGTCTTTGCGGTGAGGAGCTACTTTTGCTGATACTGATTAGTTACTATTATTCATATTTCTAATTTTCTTAGATGTCTCAACACTTCCCGTTCCACTTGTTCAAAATCCGGCAAATCCTGAATTTGATCTTTCATAGTTTTTTGCCAACGTGCTTTATATTGAGGCAGCCTTAGTTCTAACTTTTCAAAAAAATCATTTGGGTTTACATCTTTACTTTCACATTTGGCAACAAAATCATTCATAAAGAAATCAAGGTTTAATCCATGTATTTCAAGCAAATACCAAATATCATAAAAATCTCTTGCCTGCATTCTTTGCATTACTGAACGAAGTTTCTCTACAAGTATTTCTTCAAGAGAATAACTCAAAAGTTTATGTTCTTCTTGGTCAGAATAAGAAGTAATTACATCTTTTTCTATTGGTTCAAATTGTAATTTCTCACTTTTGGAAACATCTATTTTTACTCGTTTATTAGCACCTATTCCACCAAGCGGGCCAATATAGCTGATGTAAAAGTTTATTCCTCCGTCTTTGTGTTTATTATTATCAATTATTTCCAATGGGATATTAGCTTCTTCTTTTACATATTCGAAAACTTCGCTGAAATATTCAAATATTTGTTGATTTGAAATATTGTCATCAAGCAATGTAAAATCAAGATCTTCTGAAAATCGGTAATCTTCAAAATAAGCTTTCTTTAATACAGTTCCTCCTTTAAAAACAATTATTTTAGAAAGTGCTTTGTGCATAGCTAATCCCTGCAAAATCCAAGACAAAACATAATCTTTTTCAATCTGCTGGTCTCGCACACCCTCTGTTCGGGCTTTTTTCTGTATTTCTCCTGGTTTTATCACGTGTAAATAGCTTTACTAATTGTTTCTTTTTCAAGATTCTGTTGGATACTCCATTTTGTTTGTATTTTTCCTGATTTAGGCAATTCAGTATCCAGTAGCACAACTGATTTTGTCTTTAATTTTTGCAGTTTTTCAATTATATCTGTTTTTATCTCTAATAGTTCTAATAAAAAACCAAGCCGTTTAATAACTGCCTGTGAATTGAATTTTATAGCATATCCCAATAAATTATCATATTTGATTTTCTCACGAGAAACATAAATTGCTTGTGCAATTTCAACTATGCCACCAGAGTAATCAGGTTTAAATAAACAATCAATAATTGTTTTTTCAAGGTCAGAACAAAGCACTTTGTTGTAGTTGTCGATCCAAATTTTTTTTGCTCCAAAAAAATGGAGTTCGTTATGATAGATAAACTGAAAAGATACATCCTTAATGTTAATTTCAGTAGGTCGTATTTGCTTTGAAACAACAATTTGCTCTTTAAATGAAGGTTGAGTAATTAAATTATGAATTTGCAATGCTGAATAATATCCGACATAATAATTTGCATCACTAACTAAGTGACCAGCAAGTAAATGCCAGTCAGGCATAAATGTTTCAGGATCTTGTTCGTATGGAATTATATAATATAAGCCTCTTTTAACTCGCATTAAAAGTCCTCTACGTGCCATGTCACTAAGAAGTTCTCTCAATGCACTGTCTTTAGAGTTTGGTAAAGCCTCTTTTGCTTGTTCATAGTCAAAACAATGCATATCCTGCTCATTAAAATATGTCAGAATTTTGTTTGATTGCTTTGATATAAACTTATTTTTCATAATTCATTTGTCAGATTAAAACTGACGTCAAAGATATAAATTATATTTTATTAACACCCTTAATCTCAAAAAAAGTACCAATCTTATCACCTATGTCAGGTTAATCCTGTTATTATAGCTATAATTCATACTTTAGGCGAGCGTTGAAAAAACAACTCTTCCAGCAAAATTCGGTTTGCGGGCTGTATTGATAAACAACAATTGTCATTGCATAAAAATACCAAAAATCTGAATAAACATAATTTTATTATAATGGCCAAATAAACGACAATTCTGCATCCATTTTTCATTCCCAACCACGTAAAGAGGCACAGCCATTTTTTTATATCCCGTAGAGACGCACGGCCGTGCGTCTCTACGGGTATATAGTTTTTCGTTAATTTCATTTATTAAAAATGCTTTTTCTTTAGCTTGTAACCATTCACAGTATATTTATTTAACATCAATTTCTTAGTTTATACATTTTTATAATTTCTAATTGACCTAATTGACCTA
>JAYENB010000026.1:0-5510 GCA_034721855.1 Bacteroidota bacterium | reverse complement strand
AGTATAAGCGTTGTGCGGGGTTTTCGGAAACGCGTTCTCACTGTGTCCGGCGACTGACTGATCCCCCGTTACAAGTTTTGCTAAAGCCGATCACCTTAGGCTCTGGAAGTCCGCCCTCATGGCGTATTACAGCATGTTGAACCTGTTCTGGCTAAGGCTGAGCATGTAGTGAAATACATGAGACAATATACTCACCGGGTAGCCATCACAAATCAGCGTATCCTGAACATTATCGATACGCATGTGACCTTTATCGCCAAAGACTATCGCGACAGGGCTCAGAAAATACCGGAGAAACCAGTTCCGAACGCATCCACCGCTCATATTCCTATTTATTACTGTGAGTGGTTACGATATGTTTTAACGAATGATCAGTTTTTGTGTGTCTGTTATCGTTCCGTCGATAATGTAGTGGCAGATGTATGAGCCTTTCGGCAAAGCTGTCAGGTTTATGTTTACCATTCCTTTATCATAACAGGTAAAGTCTTTTATTTGCTTCCCGATAACATCATACATGATCACTTTCAGTTCACTGCCGGCCGGCAAATCATAATCTATGGCAGTGTGTTCTTTTGCAGGATTTGGATACACATCGCTTACCTTGATGTTTGCTGATTTGTTTTCTATGCCGGTAGGCTCTGCTGTGTAATTTATGGTTAAGGATACTGAGTCAGTAGGATTATTGATGTCAAATGCCGTGTACCTGATTGTTGATGTGCCTTCATTGCCCATACAGTGATAATGCGTATCAAAATCATCTGCTGATGCCCCCGGAGTAAGGGTAACAGCATCGGGGGAGATCATGCCTGAACTGCTGAGGCATTGGCTGTTCCAACAAAAATCATTGAATGTACCTGTTACAATATTGACGTAATATTTTTTTACCTTAACGTCCATGCTTTGATCACCATCGTTTAACACGGTAAAGTGTGCTTCAATTGTGCCATAATCCTGTTCAACAGAGCCAGTAAAAGACAGTGTCGAGTCCGATACATCTGCGTTGTTGTCTTCTTCATTTAATATCCGAAGATTCTGTGAGAAAGCTATGGGCGTTAAAAGTATCATGAGCATCCCCAACAAAAATGTAAAGCTGTGTTTTATCATGGTATGTTCTTGTTTAATGAAAATCAAATATAACAATTTTTTTCAACATGCTCTTTTTCTGACGCGATATGTCACGAATTTATTACCATAACACTATTTTAACATGGTTTCTTCATTCTGTCATTAAACCAGCGGCAAATAGTGTTGTCTAAGCATATAACGGTTAAGCAAACGTTAAATGTGATATCTGCTTTGTCAGATAAAAAAGAAATTGTAATTTTTGTATAAATTTTCATATCATGATAAAATATAGATTCGTTGTTTTCCTTGTAAGTTTATTCGTTTCTGCAAGCGTATTGTTGCCACTGCAGGCAAATGCACAGGGAAAACATCCCGGAGGCCGTCCAGGAGGTGCAGGAAAAGGAGGCGCCATTAAAGTTAAGGTCATTGATAAAACAACTTCAGGACCAGTAGAATATGCCAATATTGTAGTGTATGCTGTAAAAGATTCCAGTTTGGTTACAGGTGGTGTATCCAACTCCAAAGGAGTAGCTTTCATCACACAAATCCCTTTTGGAAACTATTACGTTGATATTGATTTTATCGGGTACATCAAGCAGCGTAAAGAAAACATTGAAATCACTGAAAGCAAGCGGTTTGTTGATCTGGGTACTGTTAAATTGCCTCAGGCAGCGGAAGTACTTCAGGATGTGGAAGTGGCTGCTGACAAGAAACACATTGACTATAAAATTGATAAAAAAATTGTCAATGTCAGTCAGGACATCACATCTGCCGGAGGCAGCGCTGTGGATGCATTGGAGAATGTTCCATCCATACAAACGGACATTGAAGGCAATGTGCAATTGAGAGGAAGCTCAAGTTTTACAGTACTTATTGACGGAAAACCAACACCGCTCGAAGGCAGTGAAGCGCTGCAGCAAATACCGGTTAGTAGCATTGAAAACATTGAAATTATCACAAACCCGTCTGCTAAGTTCGACCCCGATGGTATAGCGGGAATCATTAACATCATCATGAAAGAAAATCAGAAACAGGGAGTGAATGGGAATTTCAACCTGTCGTATGGTTCATTCAATGCATTTAACGGTGATTTTCTTGTCAATGCACGTACAGGGAAAGTGAATTTTTTTGTGAGCGGAAGTTACCGTGATGGCATACGTAAAGCTGAAACCGAATCACTGCGGGCAACGTTCTCAGATTCTACCTTTGTCAATGATGTTGAAGGTGAGGGACAATTTCAACATAAAGGCTATGATGCACGCGTTGGGGCAGATTATTTTCTTACAGACAAGGATATTTTTACCATTTCCGGAGAGTATGGTAACCGTGGCTTTGAGCGTAGTTGGGTAAGTAACTACAACCAGTTTACAACGGATATTACAGAACGCCCCTTTGATGATCCCACTGTTGACCATACATATTACATCAACGAAAGCGGCTTTTCGGTAAGCAGTGATTACATCAGCGGAGACCTTAATTATCAGCATAAATTCAATGACAAAGGACATGATTTGCAGGCGTATGCTTACTACAGCAGGGTGATTACTGACGAAACATCCGGCTTTGAACAGGAATATGCCAACAATGAATTTGAAATTCTCAATAGTGTTACTCCGGTAAAGGAACGAGCCATCCAGGATGGTGAAAATACCCGTCTCCGGGCAAAACTGGATTATACATACCCGTTTTCCGAACACGGAAAATTTGAAGCGGGGTATCAGTTCAGGAACCGCATCGGTCTGACAGATTATAACTATGAAATATGGGATGAAGGCACATACATTGATGACAGTTCCCAATTCAACGATGTGGACTTTAACCGGCAGGTTCAGTCTGCTTACTCTACCTATACCAACCGGGTGGCTAAATTTGATTTTATGCTTGGGCTGCGTGTGGAATACACCAGCAGGTTATTCATCAGCAACACCATGAACAACGAGTGGTCATACAGCAAATTCGATTATTTCCCCAGCATCCATGTGTCACGCAAGCTTCCCTGGGACATACAATTACAAGCCAGCTATACCCGGCGTATCCGCAGACCACGACCCTGGTTTCTGGATCCGTTCCGCTCGAAAATGGATGAATACAATTACCGCGAAGGAAATCCTGACCTTGAACCTGCCTATATTGATTCTTACGAATTGAATGCCCAAAAACGATTTGGAAAACATTTTGTAGCCCTGGAAACTTTTTATCGCCAAACGCACAATAAATTTGAACGCATTACCCGTGTGGATTCCCTAAATCCCGATATATTGATAATGAGTTTTGATAACGTGGGGTCGGATGAATCTTATGGAGTAGAAATGATGGGTAATTTTAACTTTGCGAAATGGTGGAATCTCAATATCACAGCTGATGTTTACAGGTATTCGCTTGATGCAATGGTTGATGGCGCTTCCACGCAAAAAAGCACAATCACATACAGCGGACGTTTAAACAATACATTCAAAATTCCCAAAACAAATACCAGGTTTCAAATATTTGGAATGTATCGAAGCCCTTCTGTTACCGCCCAGGGAGAACGCGGCTCATTCTTTATGGTAAATACGGCGGTTAAACAAAGTTTCCTGGATCGCAAACTGTCTGTGATGTTTAGCCTGAATGATGTGTTGGGAACCATGAAACACCACAGGGAAAGTTATTCCGATAATTTTTACAATTACCATGAATTCGATATGATATCCCCGACCTTCAAAATTACGGTATCATACATACTGAATGATTTTGAGCGCAGAAACGAAGAACACGATGCTGTGGAAATTGAAAGTGACTCGATGATGTAAAATTTGGATTAATTTAGGTGTATAGAATTGTTGCCGCTTGTTACCGCTAAGACGCAAAGGCGCGAAGAAAATGAATGAATGACTTATAAAAAATTCATTACAGTTCATTAAAAACGATAGCAGGATGGCACGATAGAGTGATGGAGTGGTTTTTTAAGTAAAGCAAATGCTAAATACAATTAAATAGAGACACAGTTAATAACCGTTAATAACTGATTTGGCACTTAGATCAATACATAAATTTTAAGCCTTTGTCCTTCACACCTGACTTACGTGTGGGAACTTTGCGCCTCTGCGTCTTTGCGGTGAATGTTTACTTGTGTTCTTACTGATTGAGTTACTAAAATTTCAAAATAAAACCCGTAATTTGTTGTTCGGAAGATAAATTAAACCTATATTTGCAGCCCTAAAATTATCAAAAATAAAGAATAAAAGAATCAGAATATGGCTACACACAAATCTGCAATTAAACGCATAAGAAGAAATGAATCCAGGCGTGTATTGAATAAATATTACGGACGCACAGCACGTAATGCTGTCAACAAGCTGAAACAAATAACTGACAAAAAAGAAGCTGAGAAAAAACTTCCTAAAGTGACCGCTATGGTTGACAGGCTTGCCCGTAAAAACATTATTCACGACAATAAAGCTGCCCGGATAAAATCACAGTTGTCACGTCACGTGGCTTCATTGTAAATATGTTTTCATACATATTTCACAGCACCTCTTATGCGTAGGCGGGTGCTTTTTTTGTTTTATTGATTTCATCTCAAAGAAATTCGTTATCTTTAAAAAAAACTCAAGCTAAAATGGAACAGAAATCTATAAAATACTGGGCAGAACAAGACCGGCCGCGTGAAAAATTGCTCGAAAAAGGACCTGGAGCACTTACCGATGCTGAACTGATGGCTATTTTGATTTCGTCTGGCAACCGAAATATGTCAGCAGTGGACCTCGCCAAGCATATATTGAAATATTACAAGGGTGAACTCACCCGCATTGCAAAAGCCGGAGTAGGTGAACTCACTAAATTCCAGGGCATAGGTCAGGCTAAAGCCATCTCAATCGTTGCTGCTATGGAGCTTGGCAGACGGCGTAAAGGATTGAAAACAAAAGCTTATAAAATCAGCAGCCCCTATGATGCTGTTCAACTTATGGAACCAAGGATCAGTGAATTGCCCCATGAAGAATTTTGGGTAATATATGTCAATCAGGCAAACCAGGTTATTGATAAAAAATGCTTGTCAACAGGGGGCACCGTTGGAACAGTGGTGGATATTAAAATAATATTGAAACATGCTGTTGAAATGCTGGCACAGGGTATTGTTCTCTCTCATAATCATCCTTCGGGAAACACCACCCCAAGCAAAAGAGATATTGACATTACCTACAAATTGAGAGATGCGGCAAAATTGTTTGACATTAAACTCCTTGATCATATTATTATTTCCAACAGCGGATATTATAGTTTTGTGGATCACGAGGTACTCAAAGAACAAAATGGTGAAATGTATAAAAAATAATGTAACCATTCACAGTATATTTATTTAACATCAATTTCTTAGTTTATACATTTTTATAATTTCTAATTGACCTAATTGACCTAATCAATACCCAAATCCCAATGTGTAAAATGTTAACTTACTTTTTTATAAA
>JAYENB010000025.1:0-5541 GCA_034721855.1 Bacteroidota bacterium | reverse complement strand
ACCGCCCCTGATGCTTTAATTAGTTGTTTACTGTCTTCAATATTGGCAATAGTTTTGGGAAGTTTTTTAACAAATATTCTGACATTTTTGGCAAAAAGAAAAGTTCCAGGTCATATTGTTTTGAATTACCGTCATTCGTCGGTACAGGTTTGATTTTACATCATTTGAATTTGTTTAGTATTTAAAAATTAGGATTTAGGATTTTTAGTTTACCCAGTTGGTTATTCAACCTACGAGGTTTATCTGTGTTAGGGGTTTAACATATTTATTATGACCTAACACCTCACCCCTAACACCTCACCCCTAACCCCTTTTTTTGGATCTTTAACTTTAGATTTAATAACTCAGTGTCCAAAAAAAAAACTGTAAATTTAAGTGTACTTCAACATTTTCAAACGCAGGGAGTACTTTTTGACATACTGCCTGATGATCATCTGTACATCCCTGTTGTCAGGGAAATGTTTGATGCAATCGAACAGCTCCTCCCTCCTGTTGGCAAGTGCCTTAAGGACATATCCGTGACCAATGTATTTCCCGTTTTGCAATTGCACCACAGCGAGTTCATTATCGTTCCGCCCTTTTTCCACAATCAGCATGCTGGAAGTTGCAATGCTGTATTTTTTCAAAAACTTGTCCACACGGCTATTGTAAATGTCTGCAGGCTCTTCACCAACACAAGCCCCGTGGCATTCTCCCAATGCATAACCAAAGCATGCCCCTGCCGATTCATACAATCCGCACAATTTCTGACATAACTGGTATGTTTCTGCCCACTGGAAAAGCTGTTGCCTGGCTGTTTTTTTTGATGAGAAACACAACACGGGTGATTTATCTACATCATCATTTCGCTGAATGCGCATTTGCAGGTATCCATTATCATCTTCAAACACATACAGGCCATACCGGCTCACTGCCCGACGCTGGGCCCTGTTAAACCTTGGTTTGTGCTTTTTAATTTCATGCGATTCCTTCAACAAAGCCACAAGCTCACTGCCAGTAGTTTCATAATCCACATCGGCAATCAGTGATTTCATCTCCACTGCCCTGTCGGTGGTTTCATTGTTCAAATGCATCATCACACGTTTGTAAATGTTGTTGCTTTTGCCGATATAGAGCAGCTTGTGATGTTCACCGTAAAAATAGTACAGCCCGGTTTCTTCAGGCAGTAACTTGATCTTTTCAGGGTTCAATCCGGAGTGCAGGCCGCGGAACCCCGTGACATTTGTGTAACGGCTGCCATTTTCCAGCATGTCCTTTTGTTTCAGCCATGCAAACAATTCCACCGTAGCAAGGGCATCTCCGGCAGCACGGTGCCTGTTTTTAATGCGTATTTTCAGGTGTTTGCACATATTGCCGAGGTTGTGAGATGTGAGCTCCGGCAGCATTTTGCGGGATAATTTTACCGTATCAATGGTATCGCGTTTGAAATTGTAACCCAGCCGCTTGTATTCATGCCGGATGAAATTATAATCAAAATTGACGTTGTGCCCCACCACAATGCGTTGATCTGTGATTTCGATGATCTTTTTGGCAATTTCATAAAAATACGGGGCATCTTCCACCATAAGGTTGCTGATGCCGGTAAGGGCTGTGATGCGTTCAGGAATACGGCATTCGGGGTTGACAAGGCTTTCAAAACTATCGATGATCTTATCGCCATCAAAAATGAACACAGCAATGTCGGTGATCTTATCGCGGCGGGGGCTGCCGCCGGTAGTTTCCACATCCAAAACTGCGTACTCCGTGCTCACTTTTTATCCGGTTTATCAGGTTTCTTTTTATCAGGCAATTCCACAGACACAAATGCCGGACGGCGCATAAAAATAACCGTGGTTGCTCCGGCAATACCTCCGGCCATGCCACCATTCAAACCGGGGTAGTCAAGTGACTGCAAGACAAGCTGAACGACAAGCAGCATCACGGTTATCCCGAGGACAAGCATAAAGATATTTTTCCATTTGTACTTTACCCGCACCCTGGCACCGCAATTCACACAATACTGGTCCGGCAATCCACGCCGCTTTACGAAAGGACGTTTAAGCAAATTACCCTTATGATGACAATTCGGACATTCCATGCCACAAAAATAGCATCAATTTCATCGGCAGCAAAAAAAGAGATGAATATTGGGGAAGGGAAGGAGAATCAACAAGAGGTTACAACCATTTGTTGATATCGGGTAGGTCATTCTTTTCTATATTTGTATTAATGGGATATTTACAGAATTAACACTTCACCTTCTTTTGTTTTCAGGCTTTCTTCGCTTCCTGAATACAATTTTGCATCAATGCCGCTTCCGGTAAAGCTTTCATAATGCTGGCGGCCCAATCCTTCGTTTGGGGTAATGAGAATAATATGAGTTGTTTACTTAGTGTCTGTCCATAATGTCCGATTTCTTCGTTACGCTCGTATTTAAAACAGTCATTTACAAAAGTAAACTCCTTGATTTTAAATACTTCGCAAGCCTTGAACTCGAACATTATGAATTAGACACTGACTTTATAGACGAACACTACTTAGTTGCATATGAAAGCGTTTTGCACAGAATTACAACTTTTCTGTGCGAATGTTAATAATCGTGCACATTGGTTGTGCATGTATTTTATGTTCTGCACAACATTGCTCCTTTTTTGTGCAATGTGCGTAGAAGATGCACAACTTTTGTACATGTGCCTACAATTTTGCATAATATTTAGGTAATATTTGTGCAAAGTAGGTCATTGTTGTAATAATTCATATAATTTTTGATTCACATACAGCGATTCGCTCCCCGATTGCTCTTTTTTTAAAATACCAATTTTCTCTAGTGTTCCGAGGTATTTACTTGCTGTATTTCGTGAAGCAATTTTGCGGGCAACCAAAAAAGCAATTTTGCAATAAGGTTGTTCAAATAATAGCGACACCAATTCATAGGAATAGACATCAGATGCTTCTTTTTGAACTTTTTCCAATGTTTGCTGAAATAAATCGTATATCGCATTTACCTTTTTTAGGGTGTATGCTGCGGTTTCTTTAATGGCTCTAAGCATATAAACCATCCAATCTATCCAATTTCCGGACATGGTTACCTCCCTTAAAAGCCGGTAATAATCGTTTTTGTAGGTATTGATGTATTTTGATAAATAAAGAATTGGGTAATCTAACAACTTTAATTTTGAGAGGAATAAAACATTCAAAATTCTTCCGGTTCTTCCGTTTCCATCACAAAATGGGTGAATGGCTTCGAACTGGTAATGCAGGATTGCCATTTTGATTAAAGGGTCAATGGCATCATCTGCTTTTGCAAAATCAATCCAGTTGTTTAGTTTTTCTAATAATACATCTTTACAACATGGCGGTGTGTAAATGGTTTCAAATGCATTTCCGATATATACTTCACTATCACGTACCCCATCATTTTTCTCTTTTATCTCATGGTAAATCTTTTCGATAACAGAAACAGAAAAATCTTTTTCTTTTAAATTCTCCCATGCAATGAGTAAAGCTTGCCTGTATCTCAGCACTTCTTTGGTCTGTGGGTCAGCTGCTACCATAGATGATGCAAATGCCCTGTAAAGCTTATCGGATGTGGTGAAAATATTTTCAATAGACGAAGAATCTTTGGCTTCTTACAGCACTAAGGTATTAATAAGCATATACGGATTGGGGATGACCGGACAGCGGCCTTTTAGCTCTGCCAATGCTGCCCTTGCTTCAGCCAAAACTTTATACACTTCAATTTGTTCCCAACCTTCCTGCGAAGGTGGCAAAAGCGGTAGCTCGTTGTATGGTAATGTTGGTTTCATATTTATTGTTTCTCGCAAAGATGCAGAGGCGCAAAGTTTTTTTTCTTAACATCTTAGGGCCTTTGCGTGCAATTATAAATTATTTACAATTCTTGTAATTCCATTTTTAATTAATGCTTCGTTAAAATTAATTAATAGTCCCAACTTCAATCCTGTTAGTTTCAAATATGTAAGCACTTGTTTTTGATGAACCGGCGCTATGCTTTCAACTGATTTTATTTGCCAAATGGTAAAATAAACAAAACTCATAAATAGCATATGGTAAGCAATGAATGCAAATTGATACTTTTCATTTTGGTAATTGCTTTCAAATGCTTCCCAAAGGAATTCAATATATTCCTGCTCGTCTCTTTGTTTAAAACGATTGGGCAAATACTGCAATATTTGATAGGATTCTTCCATTACTCCCCCCAAACTTTTGCTATGCGGTCTTTTATTTTTTGCTCGAAATTTTCAATTAATAATTTATTTAAAGAAACAGCCTTATATTCTTTTTCTATTTGAGCGACAATTCTGTTTTGTTTATCTAAATCCGGAAGAGGAATTTTAAGGTTTTTTACATCATTTTGATTTATCGATGGGTATGAGCCTTTACCCATCCTGTTTATCATCTGAGACAATACAATATCTTGAAAGATTAAATAATATAAGAACTTTGGAATCAATTGATTTATATCTGCTTTAAGGACAGCAAAACCAGTTGATGCAATAAATCTTTCTGGTTCTTTATCTATATAACCAAATGCTTTTAAATTAGGCCGCACAGTAGATAATAAAATATCATCTTTTTGGATGACACGGCGAGCCCTGGATGGAGCCTCTCCAACTTTCATCTTATTATTGTAGTCAATAACACCAGTTCCATTTTCTACAGAAGCAATATCTATATATGTGAACCAGTCAGAATACAAGTCAGTAGGATTTGCTGCTTTTTCATTTACTTTACAGGTTTTTCCCAACTCAACCATTTCCCATTCAGGGTCAATGTCAATTTTCGGTTTGTAGTTTTCAACAACCTGGCGGGCTCCATCAATGATTTTCTGGTAGCTTTCTATTTCGGCTACAATTTCTTCCTGCACGGATATGGGGGGAAGGGGGATTTGGAGATTTCCATAAGCATTCTTGTCTAAATTTCTAATCCCACTTGTTCTTTTTTGCAAGTTTTCAGTAAAACCTAATTCATAAAGATGATTCAAGGAATAGAATAAATATTTTGGATGCACTCTGTTGACAACATTGACTCTTATTCTAGAAGTAAAATTACTCCAAGAGTAAACGTCATTATCTTTAACGTCAAAATATATAACTCTGCCGACTGGTTGAGTTGGACCACCACCCGAGTTTTCAAGAATAATATCACCTTTTTGGAGTTTTCTTGATTCAAGTTGCTTAACTTCTACTGGATGCTCAGCGACATCATCAAGACACAATTCACCATGCTTCCCAAAATTGGTATTTCTTATTATTTTGACTGTTTTAAAAGGCTCCTTTTTACCTTTCCATAAACCATTTTTAAAATCGGCTATTTCATTTAGTTTTATCAAAGGGAAGTTAGTATCAATTAATTTCAATTCTTTATACCTCTCTCCGCTCAAATTAAACTCCCCATTCTCCGCGATTTTCTCTTTTTCAACCAACGAAACCAAAGTTTCATTTTCAAAATCAACATCTTCGCCAAGCATCAATTTATCTCGGTATTCTGTCAGTTTCCGGAATACTCCGGGTAAATCATTTTGCTTTATTGGTCTCCTTTGTG
>JAYENB010000024.1:0-26198 GCA_034721855.1 Bacteroidota bacterium | reverse complement strand
TTCGCAGGGCCTCTTTAGCCTGCACATTGCTGTAATTTTTAAAGAATCTTTTCGGTTTTTTTACAGAAGATATCTCCTCCCCTGATGAGGAACCTACTACCATATTATGTTTACTGAGCCAGCGGTACAATTTTACAAGCGTAAAATAGGTGAAATTTGTTAACAAATAGCGGCGGACAAAATACAGGATTTTCAGATTTATTTTTTCCCTTAATGACACCGGAATTTTTTCAGCTTCCAATTGCCTCATTGGCTCAAGTAGGCTTGGGTTGTTGATCAGAGCAAAACCTCCTACCCCACTTGAAAACGGCTTGTTCCATTGCATCGAAAAGAAAGAAGCATCACAATAAGTGCCATTGGGGTTACCATGGTATTGCCCCCCGAAACCATGGGTGCAGTCTTCTATGGTATATAGTTTGTGTTTTTTTGCAACATCGATGATTTGCTCAATCCCTGATGATAAACCATAGGTATTTTGGCAAACAATGACCTTGGTTTTGGATGTAATGGCTTTTTCCAGCAAATCAGTATTCATATTGTAAGTATCAGGATCAATATCCACGTACACAGGCTTTGCCCCTGCATAAATGATGGGATTAGGCACTACCACACAGGTATAAGCCGGTATAATCACTTCATCCCCCTCTTCTATTCCCATGGATTTTAAAATCGCATATAAAGACACCCTACCCTTGTAATGGAAAAAAATATTTGAATTTTCATCAAGGTAAACGGACAATTGATTTTTCATTTTCTGGTAACTCATGATAACAATGATTTTACATATACATTTGAAACATCACCTTTATGTATTTCAGTTTTATGATGAGCCTGAAAACCGTATTTCTTATAGAACCTATTTGCAGAAACCAGTTTTTCTCCGGCCACTACTTTGTATTCTAATACGTTCCTCTTTTTTAGCTCCTGCTCCAAACGATTAAGGAGTTTTAGGCCAAGTCCACCCGCCTGACATCCTGGTTTTACCACAATTGATAAGAGTTCCGGCATATCATCCTCCTTCTTATCAGCATGCGTTTTTCTGGGAGCAGCAAGGGTTTCAAAAACACTTTTAATAAATCCTTTTCGAAACAACAAACCGATAATTACGGGTACAAGGGGAATCAGGCTTTTCAATATAAAACGGCGGTACAGCTCCGATGTACTATGACTTGCAGAAACAAATCCAAGAATGCTGTTTTTCTCAGAGATAACAAAGAGCAAATCAGAACTGTAAATAGTGTTATACAGCCGGATCAAAACAGAAAGTGGTAGAGAACTCAGAAATCCGGTCGGTATTTGCTCCTTATGTAAACGGGCAATGTCGGGCAGATCTTCAGGCGAGGCCTCCCTGACTATGGGTGCCGAACCCTTTCCTTCCCATCCGCCAATTTTGGTAAAAAATGTGGATAAATCACCAGCAAGTTTTTCTATGCTTAAATGATCTTTTGCATACTGAAATCCGTTTTTTCCCATTTCCAGCCGCTCCTCATCAGAAAGCTCAGCCATGGTGAGAATGGTTTCAGCCAAATGCTCTATATTTGGATATGTTGCAGAAAGACCACAATGATATTGTTCAACTATATCGTTATGCTTAGCTGGAGTATAAGTTATCACCGGTTTCCCTGCACTCAAGTATTCTCCCAGTTTATTTTCACTACCATAATAAACCTCGCCGGTGGATAAAAACAAAGCATCAGCCTTTTTGAGTTTTTTCGGGACCTCAGATTTTTTTACAGCATCTGAAAAGATCAGGTTTCTTAATTTTTGCGCTTTGGCCAAGTGAATCAAGTTTTGTTTATCCTTACCACTTCCAACGATTTCAAACCGGATGTTTTGGTTCGTTTTCTCTACGATTTTGAATGCAGTAATCAGGTCCTGCAGCTTATGAACTTTATCCACACCTCCAACGTACATGAATTTCAACACATCATTGTGTTGAAGCTCTGGATCAAATGATTGAGAAACATGTGTTCCATTTGGTATCAGAACAACTTTTTCTTCAGGGTAACTGTATCTTTTAGTAAGGTATGATATTGTTTTTGGCGATAAGCTTACGATCCCGTCAGCTCGTTTTACTATTTTCTTTTCAATCCGGCGAAAAAACACTGCCAGTGGATGGTTTTTGCCCCAGGTTCCATTATCAATAAGCGTTTGCGGCCACATATCCCGTATTTCAAACACAAAAGACAATTTGCGTTTTTTAGCAATTCGGGATGCTACAAATGGAGCAAACGGATGAACGGTGGATCCGATAATAACATCAGGCGACGAAAGGTTTTTTGTTGTTTTGAACAGGTTACGTGCAAAGGTAAGCATGTTCAACATCCTGCTCAGACTGTTGTTTTGATAAGGTTTTGATTTTATCCAGTACCAGCGGATGCCATCGTATTTAGATTTAGAATATACTTGATTGTTGTATGATTGTGATTCCTCCAGGCTTGTGTAAATAAAACCGGCAGCAAAAACACTTACATTATGTCCGTGCTGATTAAGACTTCTGGCAAGGTCATAATGCCTTGTTCCACCTGTAAACTCAGGTGTTACTGCATAGTGATTGATAATCCAGATGTTCATAATCAGCGGTATTAATTGATTGTTTTTTCATAAGCATCAAGCAGGTATTTTTCTTCCTGCTCCCAGCTGTATTTTTTAATTGCTGCTTGTTGCCCTTTTTCTCCCATTGTTTTTACTTTCTCCGGGTTTTCATACAAAAAATCAATGGCTGTTGCAAGCTCAGATGGATCCAATGGGTTTACACAGATTCCACATTCTGCATCATCAACTATCTGCTTCCACAAAGGGATGTCGGATGAAACCACTGGAATTCCTGCAGCCATATATTCAAACAGTTTCACGGGCAAAGCATCCCTGTAATTTATGATTGGATGCAAGGTTACCACTCCGGCAAAGGATCGCTCAAGCAATTCCCTGACTTTTTCTCTATCTGCAAATCCAATGACATTTACCTTCTCCCATCCATCGAATTGACTCAACTCTTCCTTATATTCGGGGGGAGAGAAATTACCGGCAAGGTTAAGACGGATATCATTTTTACACAATGCAAGGGACTTCACCAGTTCGGTTATACCCCTGACTTGGGCAATAGCACCAATATAACTGATCTCATTCACTTTGCTTACAGACTCATCAATTTCAATCAGCGAATCTTTGTGAACCGGGTAATTTTTCACGGTGCTTACATTTGGGTTTATTTTTTTATAGCGATCACGAATAAAATCAGTGGCAGTTATAATGTGTGAAACCCGTTTCGAATAATAGTTTTCAAATTTTTCTGATAAAACCGACAATAATTTCCTGAGCGGTTTATTGATCCAGTATTTAGAAAGAATCTGCCTGGGCAAATCTTCATGAGCATCGTAAATGACTTTATATCCTTTTCCGGCAAGCCTGACTCCATAAGGTAACAATTCGGGGTCGTGAAAGTGATACACCTGAGCATTCTGATTCAAAGCCAAAATGAACACTTTTTTACGAGTTTTCAATATCCTTGATAACCTACCAGAGGCCTTACCAACGTCCAGAATATCAATACCGTCGCTGGTAGTTTCATTGCCTTTCCCATCGGCAACTATCAAAGTCACCTGATTTCCGGCAGCTTTTAAGCTCATCAGTTCTTTATGATAAATGCGGGTATCGTTTCGTGGGTGAACACTGGTAAGGTGACATATATTAACATCCATTAGCATCATTTTTTTTAGTTTCAATTTGTTGTTCCAATATCCAGGTTTCAAGGAAATACAAGCCAAGCAGCCCAAAACAAATTCGCATATCAACAATGGACCATGATTTCATGTAATTCAGAAAAAAATACAAGAAAAGGAAAGCGGGTAAGTATTTAAAATCGGGGCTACCACGTTTACCAACGAAAAGGGTAAGCAAAAAGATTAAAAAAAGCACAAGACCAATCAGACCAGTTTCAAACTGTAATTCAAGTATAAAATTATGGGGATAGGCACGGCCATCTTCACCAGATTCCAATATACCATAACTACCAATTCCATATCCAAGAAAGACAGTGGTAGCAGATTTATTAATCTTATCCAAACTAAAACGAATCTGATCGACCCTAACATCAACAGACTCTCCGTGTGAATCAGGATTTACGAGGAGTTTAAACCTGACAAGACTTCTGTTGATCAGGAAATCCATTTTGTTTGAAAAACCAATGCTGACAACAGAAACCAACAAAACAAACACCACGCTAATTATTCCCGATCGAATTAATCCTTGTCGTTTTATTCCAATATTTCTTGCAACTGTTATGACAAGACGCCTTAAGACCATTACAAACCACACTATAATTGTAAACAGCAATGCACCTCTTGATCCAATCAAAAACATTGCCGGGATAAAAAACAATATCAGAAAAATCCGAATTGTTGGTTTAAACAAGTCTTTTCTGTGCAGCAATAACAAAACAGAAAAACCTGACATAAATCCGAGCACCAGATATTGGCCACTCATTTCGCTGTACCTCTCGATGCTGTGAAGAAAAGGTTTAGAAATGTACAACATGAGATGAGGTATGTACCAAAGCATTAAAACGAAAACAAATAAGATAAAACCTTGTAGGAATTTCCTGATATTCAGATTATGGTTGACTAAAGGATAAATAAAAGCAATGATATTTGTGGCAAAGAAAAACACCTTTAGCTTGCTGTATGTTTCAGATGCAGTGTACATTAACGTCACCATCATCCACAAAAACAACAACAGAAGCACTGAAACGGATACTAATCCACGTATCGATAAAAAATTTCTTTCGATATTCCGGGAAACCCGCCAAATCACACCAAGTAATACAAGAGCACCTGTGATGGCTGTCAAGTCAACAGGAAGTTCGATACCATAAAAAGAAAGAATGCTTTTAATGATACCGGAGAACAGGTATATAAAAAAAACAAAATCCATAATCAATAACTCACCAATTCTTTATATAATGCAGCATAATTCCGCCATTCGTATCGTTTAAAATTATCCTGATGCCATAAAAACACAAACTGACCATGGTATTTTTTCACGGTGGCTTTCAGAGTCAGAAACCGATCTCTAAAATCATTTAAACCACCACTGCTGCGCTTTAAGGCCTGTTCCATAACAGTGGTTGGCTGTTCGTAAAGCTTCAACTGTTTTCTGTTAATCACGTCATACACAGGAAATTCAGAGGCTATACCACATCTAAATCCTCCATCATTTTCATAACACATGCTTAAATCTCTTTTTAGCCCGGCATCGTTCCACATCTGCCAGGTTTCAGGTACACTAAGGAGCAAATAATGGTGACGTCCTTCACTTATATTACCTACAATATCATTAAGCCTGGCTAGTTCTACACCAAACTGCTCCGGATTTCCTGCCGCATTGGTTGAAGCATGTATGCCAATGTTGTGCCCGCGTTTCGTAATTCTGTCAATCTTGTTTTTAATAATCTCCGAATGTATATCGTAATGAAAATCAGCTTCACCCCGGATAGCGGGTATAAAATAAAAAGTCGAACGCAGGTTATTTTTTTCAGCCATATCCATCAGGAAATCAAAACAATCAAAAGGATCGGCCTGTTTGTTTCTGTGTACATTTCTGGCTTTCTTGACACTTCGCATCATTTCGCCGGGGTTTTTCCTCAACACTATATCACCCGCTATGGTTTTAAGTGTTTTTTTCAATCCGTTAAAGCGCAGCATGTGATCCACATCGTGCGTTGGTTTAATTTCAAAAGGCGGCAGTGATGAATCATCATAAGCAAAACCAATGGATTTCAACACATTAAGCAGGAAAAAAGCAGTTTCATTGACGATGGGACGGTAATGCAATTTATGCCTTTGCAAAAATGATAAATGCCCCGGGAAACGCCTGAATTTGTCCCTTTCCGGTCGTACATGTTCCTCCCATCTTGACAACAGAAAAAACACCGTGGAAACAATATCAGCATAAATAACTACCTGATTTCCTTTTTTTTCAAACTTATTGTTGCCAAAAAAGAAGGGAAGATTTTTCTCTGTAGCAAATTCATGTGCCAGAAACATGGGCAGTGACGGAATATTGGATGCTTTCAAATAAGACACATCGTTGTCAAAATTAGAAAAGAAACCATCTTTTATTGCAATATCACCTTTTCCCGGTACGGTAATGTGCACATCTGCATCGTTACTCATGCTAAATTGTACAGGCAGTTTCAACAACACTTCGGTCAAAACATGCATGGTATATTTTTTTTCCTGGTAGAAATGCTCAGGGATATAAATGTCAAGCATGTTTTTCAGTGTTTTTTGTTGTTTTCAAAAGCCTTTTTATGCGTGAAAAAGACAAGGAGTTTATGTTTTTCAGTATCCACCTGGGATAAAAAGACAAGGGATTTTTGGGCGAATGTTCCCATGTCATCTGGCAGGAGTAACATGCTTTATCATCGCAAAAGAAAAACCGGGGATTCTCCCTAAGGATATCCATTTCTATTTCCAGTGTACGTTTCATGGATGTTAGCAAACCAGTTGCCTGGCCCACATGCCCTTCTCCAATCACACCACCCCGTTGGCGGTAATGAGGGATGAATTTGGGAAACCCTGCAGCGCAACCACCGTTCCAGTTCACTTTTGCCAGTTTTATGTCCCCATTTTCATCTTTGTATAAAACGCCTTTATTCATTTGCTTACGCCTGAATCCTAGCAAATCAATGGCAACATGTGTTGTGCCAACACCAGCCACCTTTTTTCCTATGGTCAGGTTTTTGGCTCCCTGCTTTGCCATGTCATGCAGCAATTCATACCCGCCGGATTCGGGTGTATGATTGAGACAAAGTTTTTCTGCATCCTTTCCTATAGCAGCATACTTTTGAATATGATGCTTACTGCGCACCATATCGGGATGTTTAATCATTTCATTGGCGAAAGCACCGGCATAAGATGGTGTGTGTTCATCAGCAATGTACTTTTTTTGTTCTTTAGTCATTGGCAATGGATAAGAATTGATAAAGGCATCGGAAACCAAGGTTCCCTCCTTTCCAACCACATCAAGTAAGGCATCCAACATTGTTTTTGGGCCTCCTTTCACTTTTCCTATAGAGCGCATAGACACTTTTAGGTGCAGCATATCCCCCCGTTTAACACCCAGATTTTTACTGTCTTGTATAAGGTCTTCTTTTGTGATCATAGCACACATACCACGATTATAGTTTATTACTTGCCACTTTCCAAAGAATAAAAATAAAAAATATATAGTAAAAAAACAGCACCGAAGCAAAACAAATTAGAAACGTTTCAACCGGCCAGCTAACGATCCAGGCAATGGAAAAAACACTAAGGCTTAAAAACAACAATCCCAGTTGCCAGAACAATGAAATGTGTTGCCTCTCAAAAACAGACAGGGTAACTGACACGGGGGCCACAATCATCCGTATGAAAAACAACGGGATCAAAATACGGGCATAGCTGCCGGCCACACGCCATTCTTCACCAAATACCACAGCAAAAATATCCTCTGCAAACAAGAAAATCAGCAAAAACAACGGAAAAGCAATGAGTATAAGTTTTTTCAAGGTGCTTTTAAAAACAATTTTTGCATGGCCGTGTTTTTTGCGGTGATCAACGGCTTCTTTGTGATACACATTGGAAAGTGATTTTCCTATCAATGTACCGGGCATCCCGAGCACCCTGTTTGCAAGCGAATAAAAACCAACACTTGCAATGGAATACATAGCTGAGATGAGTATGCCGGTCAAATTCACAGAAGCTGAATTGGCAAGTGTTGACGGCATGGTAAACATCGGAAACCGCTTGTATCTTTTTGCCTGCTGCTTGATGCCGTGCCTATTCAGATGACGGAAAAAAGCCTTGATATCCATTTTGCGGAGAAGCATGACAACACCGGCAAAAAAACCGATAATCTGACCGATGATCAAACCGGCAGGGGAATTAACTAAAATACCTATCAGTAACTGAAAACCTGTTCTTGATGATGCCCTTGAAATGTTTGCCGCAGAAATGTTTTTAAAATCTTTTTTCCGTGTTTTATAGTACCTTAACAGCCCAAACCATCCCTGCAAGAGTACTGCCAATGGGACAAAAAACAACCAAAATTTAATATCGGTGTTGTTGAGCCAGCCAGCAATAGGGTCTGCAAAAAGCCCAACCAAAACAAAAAGAAACACAGAGAAACAAAATGAAACAATAAATCCGAGTCCCAACAAGTTCCATGCATCTTCTTTTTTATCGGGCAATACCAGCGCTAATTCATACCGGCCATTCGCTACAGCTCCAAGAATGAGCGAGACTGACAAAAACAATTCAAACACTCCAAAATCTGCCGGAGTGTAAATACGGGTTAATACCGGTGTCAGTAAAAGGGGTATTAACTGGGCAATAAGTGTACCACGGAATAATATCAGGAAATTATTCGTAAAATCAGACCTGTTTTTGTATTTGTTCAACAAATATTTTAGCATTTCCGCAGATGACAAGCTTTGAAATAACGTCGTAAAAGTAACAATATTTCCTGTCAACCCATTTTGCAGTCAGGATTTTCGATATACACAACAAAAATACCGTCTAATATCGAAAAATCAATAAAGTTTTATATCTTTCGATGCTAAACAAATTCATTATGGCAGACGAACATATCATCAAAAAAGAACTTGGACTGTGGTTTGACGATTTTAAAAAAGGCCAGCTCATTTTTCATGCGGCATCAAAAACCATTTTTGAGGATGATAACAACCGGTTTTCGATGATGACTATGAACCATCACCCGGTGCACACCAATGTGGATTACGCTTCAAAACAACAATACGGAAAACCACTGGTTGTCGGAACATTGGTTTTTAGCCTTGTTGTAGGCATCACCGTTCCCGATATCAGCGGCAAAGCTATAGCCAACCTGATGTATAAAAACATTGATCATTTGCAACCTGTATTCATCGGCGACACTATTTATGCTCGTACTGAAATTCTTGATGCCAGGGAATCCAAATCAAAACCCGACCGGGGGATTGTATATGTTGAAACCACTGGTTATAATCAACACAAAATTGACGTGTTGCGTTTCAGAAGAAAAGTATTGATAAAGAAAAAAACCACTGAAATATGAAAAACCAATATCTGTTAAGAAGTCTCATGTTCGTTCCCGCACATAACGAACGCCTAATGAACAAAGCAGTGCAAACCAATGCAGATGTATTGTTACTTGACATTGAAGATTCAGTGCTTCCCAGAGAAAACAAGCAAGCAGCCCGTGATAACATAAAAAAAATGCTTGACAAGGGTGAATTTGGGAATCACCTTATTTTCCCCCGTGTCAATGATCGTGAAAGCGGTGAATTGTTAAAAGACATCCACCAGTTGACAATACAGGGGATAGACGGATTTATGTATCCAAAATCCCAAACGGGAGAAGACATTTACTTTTTTGATAAATTGCTGGAGACCATTGAATATGAAAAGCACATTCCGCTTGGAACGTTTAAAATCATTCCGCTTATTGAAACTGCCTCTGCGGTGCTTCATGCAGAAGACATCTGCAAAGCTTCAGACCGCGTAATAGCCATTGCTTTTGGTTGTGAAGATTTCATTACAGATCTGGAAGGCATTCATGACATTAAAGGCAACAGCATATTCACCCCACGTTCCATGATCGCTATGGCTGCCAGGGCTACCGGAAGAATTCCTATTGACACAGTGCATATCAATATTCATGACCTGGATGATCTTGAGAAAAATTTACAGATTGCCAAAAATCTTGGTTTTGAAGGCATGCTGGTTTTACATCCCAAAGAACTTGATCTTGCTCATCAATACTTTTCCCCGGCAGAAAAAGAGGTGGAAGAAGCAAAATACATTTTGCAACTTTCAGAAGAAGCAAGAAAAGATGGCAAAGGCGTTGCCATGATTAACGGAAAATTCATTGGCCCACCCATGGTAAATACGGCTCAAAAAACACTGAAAAAACATACATTGATAAAAGAAAAAAAGTAAGCACTATTGTTGTCTTGATGCCCTGTCAAGCTCAATAACAACCAGTATTATTACCATAAGGATAGCAAAAACCACTGCCCAAAGAATAACATGTAAAACCGTATTTGGGGGGATGGGAAATGCCTGCATATTTACAGAAACCCTTATCGGCTCATCATTAATCATCTGGCGTTTTAATTCCATTTTTTTCTCATACAGCTCAACAAGTTCAGCATGTGATCCTGACAATATTACTTTTCCCGATTTATCGGTCATATCAAAGAAATTCTCTATGATTTGTTTTTGGTACTGATTGAGCTCTTTTATTTCTTCATTTAATACATCCAGATATTCCTGATTCAATTGCTCCTCGCGTTCAAATTGTTTTTGGTAATCCATTCTGGCTTCCAGGAATACTTCAATATGTTTTCGCATTTTTTTGATGATACTGGTATCACTGATAACAAAATAAATCATAATGGACTGGTTCATAGATGTCGTGTCAAAACGGAATTCCTGAACATTATTGATAATATCAGCATCATCACCAAATACAGGCTTTAGCATTTTTACCGAAGTAATACCCTGGTTATCCATCATAGGTAAAAAAGCGCTGTATAAATTATTTTTGGAAATAACTGAAGAAGATATCGTAATGTTTGAATTGTAGTTATCACTAAAAAAGCCGGATTTAAAAAAGCCAAACAGAGCACCAACAATAACAGTAATCAACAAAACAAGCCACCACCGCCTGAAAAACATCTTTACATACCTGTAAAGTTCAACGATACTAATTTCCTTTTCTCTATTCATAATTTATTCTATTATTTCATCAATATGATAATTATTTCTGTCTGTGCTGCTGCGTGAAACAAGCTCCGCTAGAAATCCAGCGAGGAATAACACCACGCCGATCACCATGCTTGTCAGGGCTATGTAAAAATACGGATTTTCAGTGACGCGTTCAAGTACAAGCCCGTGACTTATGGCCACAATCTTCCTGATACCTAAATACAATGCAGAGGCAAGGCCTACCAAAAATACAATAAATCCCAGCACACCAAACAAATGCATGGGCCTTTTTCCAAACCTGGTGATAAACAAAACAGACATCAAATCAAGAAAACCGTTGATAAAACGTTCAAACCCGAATTTTGTTTTTCCGTATTGCCGCTTCCGGTGTTTCACCACTTTTTCGCCTATTTTATTAAACCCGGCTTGCTTTACCAATACAGGAATATAGCGATGCATTTCTCCATACACTTCAATGTTTTTTACCACTTTATTGCGGTATGCTTTCAGCCCACAATTAAAATCATGAAGTTTTATACCCGTGGATTTCCTCGCTACCCAGTTGTAAAATTTACTTGGAATCGTTTTACTGATGGGATCATAACGTTTCTTTTTCCATCCGGATATCATATCAAAACCATGCTTGGTAATCAGCTTATACATATCCGGAATTTCCTCGGGAGAATCCTGCATGTCAGCATCCATGGTAACAACCACGTCTCCTCTTGCATTTTGAAACCCTGTATGCAACGCGGCCGATTTACCATAATTACGGCGGTACCTGAAAGCCCTCAACGCATCACCATACTGGTTTTTAAGCTCATTGATAACTTCCCATGATTTATCGTTGCTACCATCATCCACCATCAACACTTCATAATCGTATTTTGATTTTTTCATGACCGAAGCAATCCATTTCATCAGTTCGGGCAACGATTCCTCCTCATCATATAAGGGTATTATTATTGTCAACACGGGTTTGCTCATACTGTTTCTCCTTCATTTTCAACATCCTGAACGGGTGCCTGCTTAATTCCTTTGGTAAAGGCTGATGATATCAAGGCTCCAATCAATACCCACCATGCAATTGCAAAAATACTCCCAACAGCCATAGCTACAGGTGTTATAAATATTTTTTGTAATTTAAGGGCTCTTTGCTGATCTTGAGCCGGAATATCAAGTTGCATAACTGAAATCTCAGCTTGCTCTCTCATATATTCAATTAGGTCAGGTGCAATGAAAGAAAAAAACAAATAATTATAGATACCCAATATCAATGCAGCAAAAACGCCGGTAAGCATTCCTACGCCCAGTGTTTTGCCATAACTTATTGTCAGTCCGGGATTTTCATTTTTGTAAAACACCTGTGATACAACAACCATGGCAATCACAATCAAAATTTGCACCCATTGCATCCATTTTGAATCCCCTAAATCTGCCATATAACTGATTAGGGAGAGGATAATGACAACCAAGGCAGCCAGAAATCCCCAGCTCAATGCATGTTTCCATACTGGTTTTAAAGATTTTTCCATACGATGTTTAATTATGGTATAAAACTATTATCAGACAAAGAAAGATAAACCTGGCCCTGCCCTCATTTATATATAATTTGCATAAAATTTACAAAAAACAAATAATAAAACAATTTCAAAATTAATAAACTACTTTGATTTTTCAATGATTGAAGAAAATATTTTTTGTAAGTTCTCAATGGTTGGTGGTATTATTTGAACAATAGAACAATAGAACAACAAATTTTGAAATAAAGGAAAACACAGTCGTATCGGGGGCTTCATTCGTTCTTCTTCATTCGTTATTCTATTATTGAGTTCAGTCTAAAAAGTCAAAATAACAAAATTTCCCACCAAGCTACAAAGACACCAAGTTTCACAAAGTACTGGTATTCAGTAAATATAACTTTGTGATTTTTTTGTGTCTTAGAGGCTTTATGGGATAAAATGACTTTTTAGACCGGCCTCATTATTCAAATATTCAAAACAAAAATAAATAATTGTATTCATTTTTTTCATTTGGACAATTATTCTTATATTTGCAGTCCGGGTAAGTCTTGTACGACCAGCTCCCGCTGAACTCCCCCAGGTCCGGAAGGAAGCAAGGGTAGGCGGTTGTAGCGGTGCGATGCAAGTAGCTTGCCCGGTTTTATTTTGCCCCTGATGTCATGTCATACCGATATGTGTTCAATTGTATAATTTTAATGATTTTGGCTGCATTTCGACTTCGCTCAATACGGAGCACTCGGCATAGCTTAAGCATACTTGGCTCTGCTCTCGTTTGCGAAATTTCAATGACCTAAACAAGGTGGGTAGGTTTGACATTTGGAAATTGGAATTTATCCGTCTTCGCCGGACAAGTTATGTTAATTAAGAAACGCTATACTAGGCAAAAAATCAATACCAGTATTGTTCTTTTCATATCAGTGGTTTTCAAATTTATCATGCTTACGATACGTTTCCAGCAATGAAACCCCAGCATTATCTTCGTAGGGAATCCCCAGTTTATCAGCAAGCACAGCACTTTCTTGTTTCACATCGGATTTTGGATACAGGGTTTCTGATATATAATTCAGAAACCGTATGATTTTAAATGTATCCACATACCTGTACAAACGTTTAAAATACGCTTTTTTGCCTGTTGTGTTTTTATGCGCATCCTGTATATGGTCACACAGGTATATTTTTTTCATCCAGGTGATTACCGGTTCCGGCAAGTCTTTTATCAAGTCGTTGTATGTGGATTTTTCGATGCCATAGGTATTGTCTATACACTGAACCACTTTTGACAGCAATTCAAAACTTTCCATGCTGTACACATCATAACTGCCAGTTGCTTTGATTTTTTTCACTTCCGGGCCGGTACCAAAAGGTACCCGGTCAGAAATTCTGTCGGAAGGATAAACAAAGGTATTGTTGCATTCTCCCAAATTGCCGTTCAATTCAATTTTATTTAAAAAGTAAAAATCTTCGCCGGCATTTTTCCGGTTCATGCCTCCCTGTTCGGCATAAGCAGATACTTTTACAGCAAAACACGATCCCACAAAATAAAAATAATGGGGATAGCCACTCCATTGAAGCGCATGCCTGAAATACCTCAGGTACAATTCATACAAAATTATAGGGTCATCATCCTCCTGATAAGGATGCTCAAAATAAACAGTAGTTGCATCCTGTTCCGGATAATTTTTGAAGTGGTCATGTACCGCTTTCAGGTAGTTTTTTGCTACCACAGCATCCGCATCTAATGACAGGATAACTCCATTTGCATTGTCTATGCGGTTAAACCTGTCCAGCGCTATATCCATACCGTACTTGCGTGCGGATCCCGGCCCTGCGTGTTTTTTTGAAAATGTCTTCCATAACACAGTCAGGCGAATAAAAGGGTGCTCCAGGGTTTTGGCAAATTCACTGTAATGTTGAAAATCGGTGAGGTTTCTCGCTATGGATTGTTTTGAGTCATCATCCGGCGCATTGACAACAAGAATAACATCGGTAACACAACCCGGATCATCGTTGTGTAAAAGTGAGATCAGGGTGTCTTCAATATCCGGTTCATTGTAGGCGGGTAAAACAACAGCCAATCCCAAATCATCAGGAACCTGCTGTGATTCCGGCGCAAGTTCCGCCTGAAACCGGACAAAATAATTATCTGCAAATCCCATGCACTATTCTTCTTTTCTGCCTTCGTATTTTTTGTTGAGGAAATCTACCACTTCATTTGTAATGTCCATGGCATTGTTGGAATAAAGCACGTTGGTGCCAACAGCATCACCAAGGATAAGCACAAACCGGCCATCGTTGATTTCGGGCATGTGGTTCAGCACTGAATCGTATAACCCTTGTGTCATGCGCTCCTGTTCTTCAGCTAGTTCCATTGACAGGGATTGGTTTAATTCCTGTATTTCCTGCTGTTGTTTCATGAGTTCCTGTTGCTGAGCCTGCATGCTTGCCTCTGACAGAAATGAACCAAGGCGCATTTTTTCCTGGAAATTTTTATAATCCTTTTCAAACCTGCTCATTTTTTGCTGTAAATTGGCTTCAGCTTGTTTTTGGCGTTTGATCAGGTTTTCATTCAATACCTGTGCCAACTTATATTCAGCTAACAGTGTATCCAGTTTTACTACAGCGATGCGTTCTTCGATAACGCTGTCTTCAGGAGCGTGAGATTTTCCTGAGGATCCTTTATCCGAATCCCCGGATGAGATATTGGACAGATTAGCACTATCACCCAAACCTGTGAACAATAAAACAAATAAGGCTATTACAGCCAATCCCAAAATAATGTTGATCGAAATCAACGTGTTCAAAAGTTTCCTAATGTTTTTCATGTGTATATAATTTTAAATTTATCTGTCATATGTAATTCACCAGCGAAAAAAAATCAAAACCGTATGGAATAATTTTTTTCTTATGGTTCATTTCATAAAACAAAAATTATTTTTCATCTTTACAGGCAAAGATAAATGTTTAAACTGAAAACACATGTGCATAAGTGAAAAATCTTGTGATTTTTTCAACTAAGCACAATTAAAAATCAAAAACATGATAAACGAAGCATTATTAAAACCGAAAAGTATTGTTGTTGTAGGCGGGTCAGAAGACATTCAAAAACCCGGCGGAAAAATTCTGAAAAATATCATTGACGGGAACTTTAAAGGCAAACTTTATGTTGCTAATCCTAAAATGGAGGAAGTACAGGGTGTAAAATCATACAAAAACCCCGCGGATCTTCCCCAGGTAGATATTGCGATATTAGCCATTGCTGCAAAATATTGTTACGATACCATAAAATTGCTTGCAGACGAAAAAAATACCCGTGGATTTATCATATTGTCAGCAGGGTTCAGTGAAGAAAGCGAAGAAGGAGGAAAAATAGAACAAGCCATTGTGGATAAAGTAAACGAAGTTAGTGGTTCATTGATTGGCCCCAATTGCATTGGATTGTTGACACCGGATTACAATGGTGTATTTACCACACCTATCCCACGTCTTGATCCCAAAGGGGTGGATTTTATTTCAGGTAGCGGAGCTACAGCTGTATTTATCATGGAAAACGGTGTATCCAAGGGCTTGAGTTTTTCCAGCGTATGGTCAGTAGGAAATTCAGCACAGATTGGTGTGGAAGAAGTCCTCCGTCATCTGGATGAAACCTATGATCCCGGGACTTCATCACCCGTAAAATTGCTGTACATTGAAAATATAAATAACCCGGACATGTTGTTCAAACATGCGTCTTCATTGATCCGAAAAGGATGTAAGATTGCAGCCATAAAAGCAGGAGGTTCCGAAGCGGGAAGCCGTGCAGCATCTTCTCATACAGGAGCTTTAGCAACCAGTGATGTAGCCGTTGATATTCTGTTTCGCAAAGCCGGCATTGTGCGGTGTCATGGCCGTGAAGAACTGATAACGGTGGGATCTGTATTCATGCACCCTCAACTCAAAGGAAAAAACATGGCAATAATAACCCATGCCGGCGGGCCTGCAGTGATGCTTACTGATGCCCTCAGCAACGGCGGTATGGAGATCCCTCATCTTGAAGGTCCAAAAGCCGATGCATTGCTCGAAAAACTGTTCCCCGGTTCTGCTGTTGGAAACCCCATTGATTTCCTTGCTACAGGCACTGCAGAACAATTGGGATACATCATTGATGCCTGCGAACATGATTTTGACAACATCGATGGTATGGCTGTGATATTTGGCAGTCCCGGACTGTGCCCTGTTTATGATGTTTATGATTTGTTACATGAAAAAATGAAAACCTGTAAAAAACCCATATTTCCCATCCTGCCTTCAGTGATAAACGTGAAAGATGAAATTGATGATTTCGTGGCCAAAGGCCGTATCAATTTCCCGGATGAAAAAATATTTGGGGATGCTTTGTTCAAAGTTTACCATACACCCAAACCACAACCGGCAAAAATTGATATGCCTGACATTGATACACAAACCATAAGGCAGATCATTGACCGGGCAGACAATGGATACCTCGAACCCGTTAAAGTTTCTAAATTGCTGGATGCTGCAGGCATTAAAAGAGCCAATGACAAGGTTGTCAACAGCATGGACGAAGCACTGGCATTCACAAAAGAATTTGGTTTTCCCGTGGTCATGAAGGTTGTTGGCCCTGTACACAAATCTGATGTCGGGGGCGTTGTGCTTAACGTAAAAGATGAAGCCACCGTCAAAAAAGAATACGAGCGGTTGATGAAAATTAAAGACACTTACGCAGTGCAAATGTTTGAAATGTACTTTGGTGAAGAAATTTTTATCGGTGCCAAACGCGAAGAAAAATTCGGACACATGGTGCTTTGTGGTATGGGCGGTATTTTTATCGAAGTGCTGAAAGATGTACAAAGCTCACTGGCACCCGTCTCGAAACAAGAAGCACAAAACATGATCAGGAGACTTAATTCTTATCCATTATTAAAAGGAACCCGCGGACAGGAAGGCATCAATGAAGATATGATGGCAGAACAAATCACCCGTGTTGCAGCATTGGTTAACACAGCCCCTGAAATTTTTGAAATGGACTTAAATCCCCTGCTTGGCAATCCCAAAGAAATAGTGGCAGTGGATGCCAGGATACGCATAGAAAAAGATTGATGCAAAGGGATATCCCTTATAAATTAAGGGTACTTCTAATAACAGGATGATGTCCGGTTTTTTAATTTCTTTCTATTCCATTGCAGGGTTATTCTGCATATAGTGTGCACATAAAAAAAAGGTTCTGCCACCACACAGAACCTTTTATTTAACCTATTAAAATTAAACTATGAAAACAAACATTTGCTTTTCTTTAAGCAAACATTCCAAATTATACATTGACAAAAATAATTTATTTTTAGGAATTTACAACGGATAAATGTTAAATTTTTTTTATCATCTTAAACCCTGCGTTATATCCCCATATCCGCAAATTAATCCATGTGTTTTAACTGGTATTAAGACTTTTTTTACTTTTGTTGTTCAATGATAAATTCTTTTTCATTCAGAAATATGAAAAAAACATACAATTTTTTTTCAGACTTTTTTTACCTTTACCATCATTTTTAAATACATAATCTTTAAAGAAACATCATTATGCAAAACGAATTATTTACCAAAAGGCACATAGGCCCCCGCGAAAATGACATTCAAGACATGCTTGATACCGTAGGTGTTAATTCTGTTGAACAGTTGATAGACGAAACCGTCCCGGCATCCATCAAACTTGACAAACCCATTGACATACATGAACCGGGTATGTCCGAACATGAATTTTTATCACATATTAAAGAAATCGCAGGGAAAAATCAAGTGTATAGGTCTTATATTGGACAAGGGTATTACGGTACAGTTTTCCCATCAGTTATTAAAAGAAATGTATTCGAAAATCCGGGTTGGTACACATCATATACCCCCTATCAGGCAGAAATATCCCAGGGCCGGCTCGAAGCGCTATTGAATTTCCAGACAGCCATTTCAGAACTGACCGGCATGGAAATTGCCAATTCATCCTTGCTTGATGAAGCCACATCTGCAGCAGAAGCCATGTCTCTGATGTTTGATACACGCAAACGAAAAGACATCAAAGCCGGGAAAAATAAATTATTCGTTGATAAAAACATGTTTCCTCAAACCCTGGATGTCATTCTGATGCGTGCTGAGCCTATAGGTGTAGAGGTCGTCGTTGATGATTTCACTAAATTTCCGGAAATCGAAGACGGTAAATTTTTCGGTTCAATATTACAGTATCCTGCTGCTGATGGCACAGTGAATGATTATAGTGATTTTGCATCAAAAGCCCACGAAGCAGGCATATTGGTAACCGCTGTTGTTGATATTTTGGCATTGGCTATGTTGCAAAAACCGTCCGAATGGGGAGCAGATGTCGTGGTTGGAAACACCCAGCGATTTGGTATCCCTGTGGGGTTTGGTGGACCACATGCTGCCTTCCTTGCGACATCATCCAAATACAAACGTAATATCCCCGGACGCATCATTGGCGTATCCAAGGATAAATTCGGAAAACCCGGGCTTCGCATGGCATTGCAAACAAGGGAACAACATATTAAAAGAGAACGCGCCACATCAAATATATGCACAGCGCAAGCCTTGCTCGCTACCATGGCAGGTTTTTATGCTGTTTATCATGGCCCCGAAGGCCTTAAGAAGATTGCAGGGAATATCCATAAAAACACGTCAGCACTGGCAGACGCTTTAAACAAGTTGGGGTACAACATAACCAATACATTGTTTTTCGATACACTGACTATCTCTTTGCCGGAGGGTATTACATCAAATATCATAAAAGATATTGCAGATACATATAAAATTAATTTCAACATCGTGGATGAAAAAACCATAAAGATCAGCTTTGATGAAACAACAACCATCAACGATTTGAATGACGTTATCAGTATTTTTGCCAGGGCCGCCAATAAACCTGCGGTCTCCATGGATTCCACACCGGAAAACATGATATTGCCAAAATCAATGATGCGCAATGATACATTTATGGAACAGGAAGTGTTTCATGCTTACCGCAGCGAAACAGAAATGATGCGGTACATGAAAAAACTTGAACGTCGCGACATTGCACTCAACCATTCCATGATACCCCTGGGCTCATGTACAATGAAACTAAACTCGGCAACCAGTATGCTGCCTTTAAGCTGGGATGAATTCGGTGCCATACATCCTTTTGCACCCTCCGGTCAATGGGAAGGTTATAAAATACTCATGGATGAATTAAAATCAGACCTGAAACACATCACCGGGTTTCATGATATCAGTTTACAACCCAATTCAGGTGCCAGTGGTGAGCATACAGGACTTATGATTATCAGAGCCTATCACATTGATAACAATGAAGCACACCGTAATGTTTGTCTTGTGCCGTCTTCTGCTCACGGAACAAATCCTGCAAGTTCAATCATGGCGGGCATGAACGTAGTGGTTGTGGATTCTGATGGCAATGGAAACATCAACTTAGATGATCTCCAACGAAAAGCAGAAGAACACAAAAATGACCTCGCTGCCTGCATGATAACTTACCCGTCAACACACGGTGTTTTTGAAAGCAACATCAGGGATATGATAAAAATTGTGCATGATAATGGCGGGCTTGTTTACATGGATGGAGCCAATATGAATGCCCAGCTTGGCCTTACTCATCCGGGCATCATTGGCGCAGATGTATGCCATCTAAACCTCCATAAAACATTCGGCATTCCTCATGGAGGTGGTGGACCGGGTGTTGGACCGATTGGTGTTACCAAAGCGCTGAGTCATTATTTACCCGGGCATAGCCTTGTAAAAACAGGTGGGGACAAAGCCATTAAAGCGGTGGCCGCAGCTCCATTCGGTTCTGCCAGCGTTTTACCCATCACCTATGCTTTCATTAAAATGCTTGGACGTGAAGGGCTTAAAAAATCTGCCGAAATAGCCATCCTCAATGCCAATTATATTGCATCTGCATTGAAAGATTGGTATGATGTGCTTTACACCGGCGAAAAAGGCCGTTGTGCCCATGAAATGATTTTGAATTGCCAGCATTTCCAGAAAGAATATCATGTGAGCGCCGGAAACATCGCAAAACGCTTGATGGATTTTGGATTTCATGCGCCTACGCTTTCATTCCCTGTACATGAAACATTGATGGTGGAACCTACAGAAAGCGAAAGCAAGCAGGAACTTGATCATTTCATTGAAGCCATGATAGAAATCCGAAAAGAACTAAATAAAATCAAAGACGGCACATACACTGCTGATGATAACCCTGTCATCAATGCTCCGCATACAGCTGAGGAATGTTTGTCTTCTGACTGGAATCATGCTTATGACAGGGAAACCGCTGCATATCCTTTGAACTGGGTACGTGAAAATAAATTCTGGACATGGACAGCAGAAATTGATCAGGGGTATGGCGACAGGCATTTGTTTTGTACCTGTGAGACACTGGAAGCTTATAAATAAATATCGTAAGTGTTCACAGTTTGAAATTAGAATCATAAAATACCTTTTGTCTTTCAGTGTTCTGTGAATGGTTACTAATTATCATTTTTCTGCAAACGCCCAACCACTTGATATAGTTTGTTTTATGGGTTATACGGGGCCTTGTGTCGCAAAATATTTTGCGTTCAACGGAAAAAAATTATGCTATATTCAAAATAAAATGTAAATTTATGCTTTTAAATATAAGGTATATGAAACAATATTTATCTCTTGCAGTAATTTCAATGCTTTTCCTGGCAGGCGGAAGCACAATAGCGAATTCAAACATTGACACCGATCAATTGAAAAATTCAGCCATTCCTGCAATGAATGTGTACTTCTTTGACAATCAGGGTGAATACCCGAATGAAGTAGCGTATTATGCAAAAGCCGCCTACGGCAATATGTTCGTAACTAACGAGGGAAAACTTGCCTATAACCTGGCCAAGCGTTCTGATGACAACGTACAAAGTTTTGCTTTTTTTGAACAGTTTGTTGGTGCGAATTTACCCACTATACAAGGACAAAACGGGACAACAGGACAGTACCATCGTTTCAAAAACAACGATTTCAAGCACACACAAAAAACAAATTACGCTTCAGTTTCATTGCTAAAATTGTATGATGGCATTGACCTGGAATTGAAAATGAAAACCAACAATATTGAAAAAATATTTGCTGTAAAACCGGGATCAGATCCGGATCAGATAAAAATATCCATTGATGGCCCTCGTGGTCTTGAAATCCAAGAAGGACAGCTCATACTTAAGACTGACATCGGCAATGTAAGTTTTACCAAGCCTTTAGCATACCAAATGATTGATGGAAACAAACAGGAAGTGCCGGTACAGTATTGCATTTTAAACAACAACACCTACGGCTTCAAAACCGGAAATTATGATGAAGCCCATACCTTATATATAGATCCCTTGTTGGCATCTACATTCATTGGGGGCACAAGCAATGATTACGGTAAAAGCATGGAATTTGACCAAAACGGGCATTTATTTGTCACCGGTTATACGTGGTCAGGAGATTATCCAACCACTGCAGGTGCTTATGATGTAAATTACAATGGTGGTGATTATGATGTGTTTGTAAGCAAGTTTGATTCTACCCTGACAACCCTTGAAGCATCCACATTCATTGGTGGAAGTAGTTTTGATATGGGCATGGATCTTGCCATTGAGCCATCAACAGGAGATGTTTTCGTGACAGGATATGTCGATTCAAACGATTTTCCAACCACCGGAGCAGCATACTCTCCGCTTTATAATGGAGGTGCATCTGATTTGTTTGTGTGCCGACTGAGCAATGATCTAGGCACCCTAGCTGTCTCTACCTATGTGGGCGGATCCGGCGAAGAAGAAGCTTGCTCCATTATTTTTGAAAACATCAGCAACAACATTTACATCACCGGTTTTACATTATCTGCTGATTACCCCACAACAGCCGGGGCTTATGATGTAACCCTTGACGGAGCAGGTGAAGCTATTTTTGTAACACAAATGAATTATAACCTGTCATCTGTGATCAATTCCACATTTATTGAAGGAAACAACACAGATAAATCCAAAGCCATGACATTTGACCAAAACAGCGATATTCTTCTTACAGGACACACCAACAGTTTTGATTTCCCAACCACAGCATTAGGTTATGATCTCACACACAATTCAAGCAATGACGTATTTGTTACCCGTATTAGTTCCGATCTAAGCAGTGTTTTACATTCCACTTTTGTCGGAGGCGCTTCTTACGAAAGAGGAAATGATATCATTCTGGATCCCGATGATAATATTTTTGTTACAGGCTATACAGCATCAACCGATTTTCCAACAACAAGTGGCGTCCTGAGTGAAACCTTTCATGCATCAGTTGACAGTTATGTATTTAAAATGAGTAATGATCTGAGCTCATTGATTCACAGCACATTTATCGGAGGCTCTTTCTGGGATTATGCCTATGGTATTTTGTTTGATTCGGATGATAATATTTTTATTTCAGGAAACACATATTCTGCTGATTACCCCACCACTACAGGGGCTTACGACACCGTTCACAGCGTTTCCGATGCCAGTTCTACAGATGTCTTCATTTCAAAGCTTGATACAAGCCTCACAAGCTTATTGAGTTCAACCTTTATTGGAGGTGTCGGCTTTGATTACCAGGAAGACATTACGATGGACATCTATAATCAGATATTCATCACCGGCTATACTGCATCAGGCAATTACCCAACAACACCGGGTGTTTACCAGGAAAATTTCAACGGCACCCCTGTCAGCACAAGGGAAGTGTTTATTTCTAAATTTGATAAAAATCTTTCTACTGTTCCACCTGTGATCATAACGCAACCACATGATACCACAGCCTGTGAAAATACTGAAGCTGTTTTTACGGTTGTAGCAACCGGGGGTGGTACAATTACCTACCAGTGGTATCAGGGCAGCGGGGGTATCTATACCCCAATTCCCGGAGCCGTAAACGATTCATTGTATTTGCTTGTGGCCCTCAGCATGGACGGAGATTCCATTTTCTGTGAAGTTTCCAACCAGGGCGGCAGCGTTTATTCCGATACTGTTCAGTTGAATGTTGATGAATTGATCATCGCTGATCCAGGGCCGGATCAAGCCCTTTGCGAAACCACAAATACAAACATGGCAGCCACTCCTCCTTCCAGCGGAACAGGCACATGGTCATTATACAGTGGAAGTGGTAGTGTCGTTAATCCCAACGATCCAACCACCCAGGTAACCAGCCTGGGCATTGGTGAAAACCAATTTGTCTGGGAAGTAGTTAACGGAACCTGCGTTAGCTATGATACCGTATCCATAGTTCAGGATACCATCATTGTTGCTGATGCCGGGGCAGATATTGGGTTGTGTGAAACAGACTCCTGTCAGCTCAATGCCAATTCAGCAGCTCCCGGTACTGGTATGTGGACAGCAAATGATGGTGGTATCATTGCCGATCCGACAGATGAAAATACATTTGTAACCAACCTGCCGTATGGCGATAACAGTTTTACATGGGAAATTACCAACGGGGCTTGTACAGACAGCGATGACGTTATCGTTACCCGTGATAGTATTGTAACAGCTGATGCAGGACCGGATCAGTCATTCTGCGAAATTGACACAACCACACTCAACGCTGTTGATCCTGCGCCTTTTACAGGAACATGGAGCGTCGTGTCAGGGAATGCTGTGTTTGTTGACATTAACGATCCGTCAAGCTTTGTGTCCGGTCTGGATATGGGGGAAAACATTCTTGAATGGACTGTAATAAACGGTGCATGTGCCGACAGCGACCAGGTGAGTATAAATCAGGATTCAATTATTCCTGCTGATCCAGGTCCGGATATTGACATTTGCGATACTTACCATACTGTAATCACAGCAGGTGATCCTGATCCCGGAACCGGTTTATGGACAGTGGAAAGCGGTGGCGGCAGTATTGCTCAACCCAATCAACACGTTACAACTGTTACTAACCTCAGTGTGGGCGATAATATGTTTAAATGGAAAGTCACAAATGGATCCTGCGTTGATTCAAATACCTTAATTGTCCATGTTGATACAACCATACAGGCTCAGGCAATGTTAGACCAGGAAATTTGTGGTGACAGCATCGGCCTTAGTGCCCTTGATCCAACACCAGGCAATGGTATGTGGAGCGTGTATGATGGTACCGGGACAATCAACCAGCCGGATACAAACAGTACATGGATAACAGGCCTTTCTGTAGGCTCCAACACCATTCACTGGACAGTAACCAATGGGGCATGTCAAACATACGATGAAGTAGAAATTGTCACAGATACAATCGTAACAGCTTTTGCCGGTACCGATACCGTTATTTGTGATATCAGTATTATTTCGCTGAATGCAGATTCAGCAAGTCCAGGCTCCGGAACATGGTCAATTCTAAGTGGAAGCGGAAACATTGCCGATACTCACGATCCGAATACAAGCATATCCAATTTACCTGAAGGTGTTACTGAATTGCAATGGACAGTAGTAAACGGGTTGTGCTCAGATTCAGATGTGGTTACCATCACACGGGACGTCATGGTAGATGCAAGTGTGCCGGCTGATTACGCTGTATGTGAAGAAACCATTACCATCGAAGGAAATGATCCAACACCTGGGACTCCCTTGTGGCAAGTCATTGGTGGCAGTTCCACCCTTGTATCACCAAACAACCAAACCACTGAGGTCAATGACCTTGATATCGGTGAAAATACATTCATATATACCATTACCAATGGTGCATGTACATCACAGGATACACTTATTGTCACCCGTGACACATTGATTGCAGCCGATGCAGGTGATGATGTTTCACTTTGCCAAACCGATACCTTGACATTACCGAGGGACAACATTGGGAACTGGACTCTCATTTCCGGTGATGCAAACGTTAACAATACTGTGGATCCCGGTGGCCCGATTGCTTTTGTTTCAGACATTGGCCTGGGTGAAAACACCTTGGAATACACTGTAATCAACGGAGCCTGTATTGATACAGACATGATGACAATTACACGGGACAGCATGGTTATTGCCAATGCAGGTGCTGATAAGGAAATATGTGATGATCAAAACACGATTTTGATGGGAACGGATGCAGATTTTGCGACTGCATTGTGGTCTGTTGTTGAAGGCGAAGCTGAAGTGGAAGATTCAACCAAACCGATGACCAACGTGTCCAATTTGAGCCCCGGAGATAATGTTTTCGCTTATTCCGTAGTCAATGGTGCCTGTGCAAATAGTGATACCATCGTGGTGCATCTGTATGAATCAGTTCATCTTGTTAAACAACCTCAAACACGTACTGTCATTCAGGCAGACACAATAATGTTTATTGTGGAAGCAGATGGGGATATTAACGAATATCAATGGTATAAAGATAGTGTTAAACTTACAGATTCACTTCAGCAGTATTCGGGCACAACAAATGATACACTTACCATTAGCCGTATCAGCATGGAAAACGAGGGAACATATTCCTGCCTTGTGAGTGGTGTTTGCAATGAAATATTTTCCAACAGCGCTGAGTTATTTGTGGATGGCGGCGTATCCATATATCCAAATCCAACCAGTGGCAAACTTCATATTGAAATATCCAGGCTGGAAGAATCATACACGTTTAGACTAACCGATTCAAGCGGTCGCCTGGTATTAACTGATGAAAGTTCCCACAACCGGATTATGCTGGACATGACTCCCTACAGCGCAGGCCTTTACGTTCTCAGTATTGATTTTGCCAACGAAACACACGATTATAAGATCATTAAAGATTGATCTGACATTTCAAAAATAGGAGGACATTATAGACAGAACTAATAGTTCGTTCTTTAATTAATATAACTTGTCCGGCGAAGACGGGACCGTGTCCGGCGTAGCAGAGCGAAGACGGGACCGTGTCCGGCGTAGCAGAGCGAAGACGG
>JAYENB010000023.1:0-26261 GCA_034721855.1 Bacteroidota bacterium | reverse complement strand
AAAAAACTTATATGACCTTATAATCCTTGAGCCCAGTCTAAAAAGGCATTGCTTTGCCACTAAGACACGAAGACACAAAGTATCACAAAGATTAAAGCATTGTAATTCTGTCTTTTGTGGATCTTGGTGTCTTAGTGACTTTGTGGCATTTTTCATTTTTTTGACTTTTTAGACCGTGCTCATCCTTATATGGTTCAAAAACAACCATTCTTAACTATCTATGTGATAAATTTTTTCCATTTCCCTGCTCGCTGGTTCCTGACTACCCTTTAGGCAAGTTGATAGCCACCAGCCTGTCGGCCTGGCAAATGACTGGTTAACAGGCAGGACAGACAGGTTAGCGTCTTTGCGTCTCTGCAGTAAAAATTGTGCGCGTCTGTTTTTTTTAATTTTAGCACTGAATAGTTACTGCCCGAAAATCACTTAAAAACCAATTTTAACAACATATTTGATGGAATTTACTGAATTTACATTATTTTTTACACGTTGTTTTGTATCTTTGTGTGTATAAATTGAAAAAAATGATTGTAATTACTGGTGCTGCCGGATTTATTGGTTCCTGCATGCTTTCCCGTCTTAACAAGGAAGGATACAGGGATATTGTATTGGTGGATGATTTCAGCAAACAAGAAAAAATCCGTAATTTCAGTGATAAAGTTTTCACTGAAAAGGTAAGCCGCTCCAGGTTTTTCCCATGGCTGCGAAAAAATCACAGGTGGGTACAATTTGTCATTCATCTTGGTGCCAGGACTGACACAATGGAATACAATGAAAATATCTTCAATCGTCTCAATTTGAATTATTCCATTAAAGTATGGAACGCCTGTGTGGAATTCGGATTACCGCTCATCTATGCTTCTTCTGCAGCTACATACGGCGAAGGAAGCATGGGATATGATGACAGTCACAAGCTTATTCCAAAACTCAAACCACTGAATCCCTACGGAAAATCAAAAAACAATTTTGATATCTGGGCTCTGAAACAAGAAAACAAACCGTTTTTTTGGGCAGGATTCAAGTTTTTTAATGTGTATGGTCCCAACGAATACCACAAAGGCAAGATGGCCTCGGTGATTATGCATGCCCACAAGCAAATTAAAGAGCAGGGGTATTTAAAACTGTTTCGCTCTCATCATCCGGATTATGCTGATGGCGAGCAAAAGCGGGATTTTATTTATGTCAAAGATGTCTGCGATGTTTTGTTGTTTTTCATGGAAAATAGGCCTGAAAACGGGATTTTCAATCTCGGCACAGGCACCGCCCGCAGTTTTAATGATTTGGCAAAAGCAACATTCAAAGCTATGCACAAACCGGAAGATATCCGTTTTATTGATACACCAGAAAAATTGCGCGATAAATACCAATATTTTACCCAGGCCAACATGAAGAAACTCAAAAATGCCGGGTATGATAAACCCTTTACCAGACTTGAAGATGGGATAAAAGATTATGTTCAGGAATACCTAAATACAAATGCTGTGTATTGATGAGCAAAAAGAAACCATACAAAGGCGATATTGAAGAAAGCAAACGTGAAGGTTCTGCCCTGCATGTTAATGATGGCGTTGATCATCCACCTCAAATTAATCCGCATCTGAAATTCAAGCGGTCACAACCAAGCCTGAAAGCAGGAGATTACATCAGGGGGATAAAAAATGGAGACAGGAATGTACTGGGTAAAGCCATCACACTCATCGAAAGTACCCGTCCTGACCAAAAACAACTGGCACAGGAAATCATCCGAGCCTGTGTCAAGAATTCCGGCAAATCTGTCAGGATTGGAATAACCGGTGTCCCCGGTGTCGGGAAAAGTTCATTTATTGAAACCTTAGGACACTCTCTGGTTCAACAGGGACATAAACTGGCCGTATTGGCCGTTGATCCTTCATCCGAACGCTCCAAAGGCAGCATATTGGGGGACAAAACCCGTATGAATTTACTCAGTCAGGATGAAAATGCATTTATCCGCCCTTCCCCTTCTGCCGGATCACTGGGCGGGGTGGCCAGGAAAACCCGGGAAAGCATCATTTTATGTGAAGCTGCCGGTTTTGATACCATTTTTATTGAAACCGTCGGTGTAGGACAATCAGAAACAGCAGTGCATTCCATGGTGGATTTTTTCCTGCTTCTGATGCTTGCCGGTGCCGGAGATGAATTACAAGGCATCAAACGCGGTATTATGGAAATGGCTGATACCATAGCCATTAATAAGGCTGATAAGGACAATATCAAGCAGGCAGAAATTGCCAGAAATGAATACAAGAATGCACTTCATTTGTATCCCCCGGCCCCTTCCGGCTGGGAGCCCAAAGTGCTAACCTGTTCATCTTTGCATAATGCCGGAATAGACAAGGTCTGGGATACCATCATGGATTATGTAACACACACCAAAGGCAACGGCTATTTTGATACTAAGCGCAAACAACAAGCTCGCTACTGGATGTATGAAACCATCAACGAAACCCTGAAATCCGATTTTTACGATTATGCTCCTGTCAAAGACAACCGGAATAACATTGAAAATGATGTATTCAATGGCAAAATAACATCCTTCGAAGCAGCTTATAAACTCCTTGATTTGTATTTTCAAAAGAAGAATAAATAACTTATGATTGGTCAGGACATCGTATATCAAAGCCTCGAATCACTCAACATCAACTACAATTATTACGAATCACCCCGGGATTTCTCTTCCGAAGATGATGGTTCTTTTTGGAAAAGAATTCAGGCAGAACGATGCAAAAACCTCTTTTTGAGAAATCACAAAGGCAATCAGCATTTTCTGGTTGTCTCAAAATATTACCAACCATTCAACATCAAAATACTGGAACAGCATTTCAAAAAAGGGAAAATCAGTTTTGCATCACAGCGCAGGCTGGATAAATGGATAAAAACCCCACCAGGGGCTGTGAGTATATTCTCATTATTTAATGACACTGAAAACCATACCCGTGTGTTTGTTGATGAAGAACTCAAAGATACCGGCTATGTCACTTTTCTGCCCAACGAGCACAATGCCATCCTTAAGATCAGCACTCCCGATTTTATAAAACTGCTCAAAGCCAGCGGGAATCACTGGAAGTTTTTTAAAATGAGGTAAGGGAATTAACAAAAAAAGCCAGTACGTACATATACATACCAGCTTTTTGTGCCCAGAACAGGAATCGAACCTGCACCCACTAATGTGGACATGGCCCTCAACCATGCGCGTCTACCAGTTCCGCCATCTGGGCAATTTGTTTATTAATTCTTTATTTTTGACTTTTGTCTTTCAGCATTCTCTGAACGCTTCCCATTTTTTTGTGCCCAGAACAGGAGTCGAACCTGCACAGCCTTACGGCCACTGGTCCCTGAAACCAGCGCGTCTACCAATTCCGCCATCTGGGCGTTTGCGGCTGCAAATATATGCATTATTTATTTTATCCCAAGAAATTATCCCTTTAAATAATTGTATGTTTTATTTTTGTTATGTATTTTTGCACCTTGATTTTTTAACTAAAAATAAGTGAAATATGATTAATCAGTATGAAACCGTTTTCATTGCAACTCCCGTTTTGTCTGAAAAACAGATGAAGGAAACGGTTGAAAAATTCAAAGGGCTCATTGAACACATGAGCGGCGAAATTGTCCATGAGGAATCATGGGGCCTGCGAAAGCTTGCTTACAATATTCAGCACAAATCCACCGGGTTTTATCACATAATAGAATTCAGGATGGAAAGTGAAAACATCAAAAAACTGGAAACAGAATTCATCCGTGATGAGCGAATCATCCGTTTTTTGACAATGAAAATGGATAAATTTGCTGTCCAGTACAGTGAAAAAAAGAGAAGGCTCAAAGCTGAAAAACTAAACAAAGAAAAAACAAAGGAGGCATAAACCATGGCACAAGAACCAGAAATCAGATACCTTACTCCCCCGTCAGTTGATGTAAAAAAGAAGAAATATTGCCGGTTTAAAAAGAATCGCATTAAATATGTAGATTACAAAGACCCGCAGTTTCTAAAACGTTTTCTGAATGAACAAGGGAAAATTTTGCCCAGGCGCATTACAGGAACATCTTTAAAATACCAGCGTAAAGTGGCCAGATCCGTAAAAAGAGCTCGTCATATTGCATTGCTGCCTTATGTAACTGATTTGATGAAATAAAAAGGAGGAGGAACTATGGATATTATTCTAAAAAAAGATATGCCGAATTTAGGTGAAAAAGATGATATTATCACTGTTAAGGACGGGTATGCACGGCATTACCTTATACCAAACGGAATGGCTGTCATTGCAACAAAATCTGCCCGTAAGATGCACGCCGAAAACATGCGTCAACGGTCCCATAAAATCGAAAAAATGCGCGAAGAAGCACAGGCACAAGCTGACAAAATTTCTGATACTAAATTCCGGATTGGCGCTAAAACTAGCAGTACCGGCAAAATATTTGGCAGCGTAAATGAAATCATCCTGGCTGAAACGCTCGAAAAAGAAGGCATAACGGTTGACCGAAAAAACATCAAATTGGATGATACGGTTAAAGAGGTTGGCAAATATAAAGCCTCTGTAAAACTTTATAAAGACATCGAAGCTGAATTTGAATTTGAAGTGTATTCGGAAGAATAACATATTGTCATCTAACTCTAAGGGCTCAATTTAAATAAAATGGGGTTAGAAATATTTGGTTCTATTGAATTAGTTGGCAGTTGGCATAAAACAATTGGCAGTTGCCAAAAAGCAGTTTGCAACCACCAACTAATTTGTGATCCAAGTTTAAAATTAACATAAACATAAACATAGTTAATTTTTCAATTCAACCGATATTTAGTCTTTGTAATAAAACACCAAACTTTATCCGGCGTAATGCAATGGAAACGGATGTCAAACCAGCCTGCACCTCGTCCATAAACTTATCTTTTTTTTAGGCGTGAGCAAAAGTAATCTATGTGTCTAACTAAAAGCTGTTGGAATACTGATATTAATCCTTCTCATTTATTTTACTTCGTAAATCAAAAATCGTTAATCCTTATTCTTAAATCCCGTAGGATAGACATCCAACGGGATAAATCAATTTTCATTTTCTTTTTGGTTGACTTGACACTGGTTTATTCATTTAAATTTTGTATGATAAATAATTATTTTATCAATTTTTTATCATCAAAAATAAAAATATCAATAACTTCATACCCCTATAATTTTTTTCAATATAACATAATATTTGCAACAACAATGTCGTTTAATAGAGCCAAGAAATGTAACCCCAAATGAAAAAATACGCTACCCTCCTTTTTGTTTTCATCATGACAGGATTTTTTTCTTCCTGTAGTATATTCAAGAAATCCAATGCCCCAAATGAGATTGACGTGAACAACTTACACCCCATTCTCCAATTATCTGAATCCGAGGCATCCAAGGTATATTCCCAACAACTTGACTCTGCCATGAATCATCCGAAAAAAGCAGATTATGAAGCCTTGAGGCTGGGATTTACAAGAACCTCTGATTATCAGCCATATTCCGATAATGAACATTTGTCAAAAATAAAATCATTGCTGGATGATGAAGAATATACAGTAGCTTCTGAAGTGGTAAAGACGGTTTATCACAAACTGTTTCACGTGCCTATTTTTCATTTTTATGCCTATGTGGCATGGAAAGAAACGGGAAATTCTAAAATGGCTAAAATGCACAGTTTATATTACAACCAACTCATCAAATCCATATTGCAATCCGGAGATGGAACATCGGCTGCTTCGGCTTATATCATCATCAATGTCAGTGAAGAATACCGTGTTATTGAATACCTCAACATGGAAATGCAATCGCAAAAACTCATCACCAAAAACGGTCACTATTATGATTTACTGGACGCTATAGACAGCACCGGAAACAAAAGCTCCGTATATTTCAACATTGATATTCCATTCAGTGAGTTGCAATGATTGTAAAATCAAAACAAGCCTCCAACCGTCACAATCAGGAAGCTCAGCACCCAGGCAAGCACCAGGGGAAACAATACCACAAAGACCATCCATCCGGGATTTTTAATTTCACGCCACATTGCTGCAATGGTGCCAAAACAGGGAAAATACAAAAGAATAAACACCAGGAACGCAAAATAGGTAAGCTTGGATGTTTGATTTTTGGCGCTTTCAGCACGTAATCTTTCCACCAGTCCAGTTTCTTGTGTCTTATCCGAATGTCCTCCTGACTGATACAACACAGCCATAGTGCTAATAACCACCTCCTTAGCCATAACCCCGGTAAGAATACTAACCGACATTTTCCAATCAAACCCAATGGGGGCAAAAACAGGCTGTATGGCTTTTCCAAATTTGCTAATGTACGAATTAGACAGCAGCTTTTTTTGTTTTTCCTGTTCAAGTTGCCCCTTTGATTCTTTCAGTACCGCTAATGAATCGGCTAACATGGGAGTTTCTGTTTGTTGTGTCACTTGTTCTATTTGCTCATCATAATGTTTAATTATGTGCTCATCCCGTGGGAAATACCCCAACGCCCACACTATGACCGATGCCAGAAAAATGATGGTTCCCATTTTTTTGATAAAATGCATGGATTTAAACCACATATGCTTCAACAAAGAAACAACCCCGGGCACACGGTATGGTGGCATTTCCATAATAAACGGACTCGGGGTTTTGGAAAATACCGTTTTGCTTAATATATAGGAAGTTGAAAAAGCAGCGAGAATACCAATACCGTATATGGCAAATAAAATAAGTGACTGATTCCCGGGAAAAAACGCTGAAATAAAAAGCACATACACAGGTAAGCGGGCTGAACATGACATAAAAGGAATAACCATCATGGTAAGTATTCTGTCCCGCTGATTTTCAATGGTACGTGTAGCCATCACCGCTGGAACATTGCACCCAAATCCCATGAGTAATGGGATGAAAGATTTTCCATGTAAGCCAGCTTTATTCATCACTTTATCCATCAGAAATGCCGACCTTGACATGTATCCTGTGTCTTCCATCAGTGAAATCATAAAAAACAATATCATAATGCTGGGCAAAAACACCAATACTCCACCTACCCCTCCAATGATGCCATTGATAATCAAATCGGATAACATGCCCTCACTCATGGAATTATGTACCCAACTACCAAGTGCTGATATCCCATTTTCAATCCAGTTCATGGGATATTCTCCCAACCTGAATGTCAGGAAAAACATCAACCAGACAAACACAAAAAACATTGGCAGCCCAAAGGTTTCATGTGTCAGTACGGAATCAATTTTATCGGTAATGTTTTCTTTTTTCCGGTCACCGGATATATACACTTTACTTAATACGCTTTCAATGTAGCGGTAACGTTTTTCCACAATACGTCTTGACACTTCACTTTCACTGAACTCACAATGTTCCCGGAACACGAGGTTTCGTATTTTGGAGACATTTCCCTTGTATTTTTTTACTGACGGTATTGTGTATATGAAAGGTTCATCTGCCAACACCGATAAAGCAAAAAAGCGCTTTGTAAATGTTCCTGCCACGTTAAAGTGGGTTGTCATTTCAGTAAACCGTTGCAAGGCATATTCTATTTCCGGAGAATAAATAATTTGAGCTGCCTGACTCATGAATACAGGCTCTTTGTTGTATTGCCTTGCGCGTATAAACAGTCGCCTGACCCCCTTGTATTCTTTTCCGATTGTAGGCACCACCGGCATACCAAGGTATTTTTCAAATTTCCTGATATCAAGACTTGCCTTGGCACTTTTCAGCTCATCATACATATTTAGGGCAATCATGGTTTTGATACCGGTTTCTTTGAGCTGAGTGTTTAAATATAAGTTCCTGTCAAGGTTACTGGCATCCAATACATTGATAATGAGGTCCGGGGTGCGATTTATGAGGTAATCGGCAACAAAACGCTCATCCGGAGATTGGCCTGACAAAGAATACGTTCCCGGTAAATCAACAATCTTAACTTTTTCACCGTTCAGTTTGAGCCATCCTTCTTTTGAAGCAACGGTCACGCCGGAATAGTTGGCAACATGTTCCCGGGCCCCTGTGGCATGATTGAAAATGCTTGTTTTACCGCAATTGGGATTGCCTACGAGCGCGATGACAAAAGATGATTGTTTCTCCCTGATTTTGTCGTTGGGAATGGCTTCAGCAAACCTTAAAGAGTCATCCTTCTCATCTGTTTCTTCTTCAGGTTGATTGCCTGTAGCAACTCTTACCAACGCTGCTTCGTTGTTTCGCAAAGTAATCTGAAAGCCTGAAAGCTCATATTCCACAGGTTCAGTAAATGGGGCACTCTTGATCTTCTTTACTTTCTTCCCACGCACAAATCCCATTTCCATCAAACGGCGTGAAATTTCAGAATTTCCTGATACACCCAGTACAACGGCCTTTTGACCTCTTTTTAATTCCGACAACCTCATAATTCATATTTTCCATCCCGGTCATCCGGACATATGTTAACAAAGGTAACAATAGACCAGAGTTTTTCTATCCCTATTTTTAGGGATTTTTTACCGATGAGTTTAAATTTAACAGCCACGAAGTCACGAAGTTTCGGACTGAAACAGGATTACACTAAAAAGCAGAATACATATTTATTTTCAATCCAAAGATGAAATGTGGCATATCAGGATAACTGGATCTGCCGGCAATCACATCTTTCATGTTATATTGCACAAACAAGGAAAACTGGTCACGTCCCAACGCCACAGTTGGTCCGTAATTGAAGGTTTCAAAATCATCGTCATGGCGAACACGCAACATTCTTTTATAATCATCATCCTTATATTTGTAAACCCATCCTGAACTTAGGTGATAATCAACAAAACCACCCAAATCCACATAAGTGCCAAAATAATTGCCCCGTTTGGGATTCATGTACAGGCGAAAAAACAATGAAGCTTTCAATCCATTCTGTTTTGTTCTTATCTTATCCCAGTTTTGTCCCGGCCATATCACATCTTCCCGTGCATCTTTGTTCAATGCATAAAAATAATTGCTGTAAGACAATTCTGCTGCAACATCCATAAAACTAAACATCCGGATTTTGTAAGCATATCCTGCATTCCAGTGTCCTGAAGACAGTGTTTTCAGGTGGTTGTCTGTCATGAGAGGAACAGGCAATCCATAATTGACAAACCAATAACCAAAATGTTGCTTGTTTGGCCCCCAATCGGTTTCTTCATACACCCTGTCAGGGTTTTCTTCAGAAATTACCACCGTTTGTGATGATGCTGCAGAAATCAGAATCAACATCCATACGAATAAAAATGCTATGTGTTTCATATTAAAATTGTTTTTCTAATGTATAACCCAGGTAATGCATCCTGAGTAATTTCCCTTCCAATTGATGATGTTTAATTTCCAATGGTATATTGTTGTAAACCTTTATCACTTTGTAAGATTCCAGTTTTCCCTTTTCGTTAGCCAGATGATAAAACAGATGCGTTGAATTATGCATCCCCGAAACATTAAAAATCTTATCGGGAATGTGAACGAAATAGGTGCTGTCGGTTTCCCTCAGCTCAAATGTCGGGTCTCCCTGGTTATTAGAAAATAATTTCCATGCACTTGGGATACCATAACCATGGGCATAATCATAATAAGGATATAAACTGCCGGATTGTTGAATAATGTCAATCAGTTCCATAACACTAGATTCAGGGAAAGCCTGTTTTACACAAGCAGCAAACCCGCATGTAAGCGGAGATGCAAATGATGTACCTGAAGCTCTATGATATCCGTTTTTAAAAGCAACCAACGCTTCACCTGATGCACAGACATTTGGTTTTAAACGTCCGTCGGCAGTAGGACCATAAGAACTAAAGCTAATGTGCAAATGATCATCAGGGTCAACCCCTCCCACCGTAAGTATGCTATCGGCATCTGCAGGAGTACCAATTACATGCCAACCATCAGTTCCCGAATTCCCTGCGGCATTGACAACAAGAATGCCTTTAGAAGCAGCTATATTGGCAGCCTTGCTAACCAAACTGGTTTTGCCATCCATCGCGGTTTTAAAATAGCGGTGATACGTATATCCCAATGAGGAATTGATGATATCGGCGCCTTCCTTGTCAGCCCATTCCATTGCTTCCATCCAATATATTTCTTCTTTGAATGGTTCAAAATTCTTTTCGGTGCGGGCCAATAAAAACTCAGCAGCTTGAGCTAGTCCCATCTGTCCATCATTGTTTTTTCCAGCTATGCAACTTAGTACCATAGTACCATGCTTGTTTCCATGAAATACAGTTTCTTTGTCTTTAACGAAATCATATGCCTTGATGATTTGATGATTGTCTCTCAGGTGGCTGAAAGCCTGATGTGTATCCACGCCAGGGAAGCCGCCATCCAACACAGCAATTCTGACACCGTTGCCATTTAATCCTTTTTCCTGTAAAATTTTAGGAAAAAACATATCAAGCTGCTTGCGGCGCAAATCTTCATTATCCACCTCCATCATTTCGGATGAAGCATAAGGACTCTGTTCCCAAATAACAGCCGGTTCAACAGTTTTGACAAACGGCAATTCTCTGATCGTTTCAACTTGTGTGTGATTTGCAATGATGTACGCAGCATTGAACCACCGGCTACATCCCAGCATCTTGTCAGCAATGCCTTCAACGGCTTTTACGTATTCATGGACAACAGGTTTGTCAGTTTCTGTAATTTCAATGCCCTGCATCTGCCGGCGTTCGAGTGCTTTCTCAGAAAACCATGTTGCCGGATCAAAATCCACACCAGCCTTGTTGTTGAAAAATACCCAGTAATCGCTGTCTTGTGCAGATAAGTTTCCTGACACCAAAAACAGGCATGTCATGAACAGGATGCGTTTCCCTACATTAATCCTGAAAAACCATACTTTAAAAATCAACATCAATATTTTCACATTTTGCATAACTACAATGACCTCACTGTTTAATTCAATCTATATTTTTCACTTCAAATTTAGGAATATTTTGGTTATGTACACGTTGTTGGTGAAATTTTAAAAAAAAGACAAATTTATCAAGCTCCGCTGAATATAAAATGTAGAAATAATACATAATTCCAGGATACAAAAAAACCCCACAAGTGTGAGGCTGTTTGTGGGCGGTATAGGATTCGAACCTATGACCCCTTGGGTGTAAACCAAGTGCTCTGAACCAACTGAGCTAACCGCCCTAATATTTGTTAACATTGCAATTTATATTTCCTTCATTGCGGGTGCAAATATAGACGTTTTTTTATAATTCCAAAAAATATTTCAAAAAATCATAAAACGTAACTACTCAGTGCTAAAATTAAATAAGAATTAACTATTCAGACGCATTTGATTTTCACAGCAAAGACGGAGACCCGTCTGTCGCCGGGCAAGGTTACTAAGAAATTGAATAATTTGTTCACATAGACAATTAACATCGGTTAACACTAATTAGTGTTTGTCCATAATGTCCGATATCTGCGTTGTTGCTCAAATTTCAAATCCTCGAATACATTAGTATACTGCGGTTTGAAATTTTCGCACGCCTTAATCTCGAACATTATGAACTAAACACTCGACATTATAGACAGACTCTAATTAGTGTCCGTCCATAATGTCCTATTTCTGCGTTACGCTCGCATTGACAACCAGTCATTTACGCCAGTAAACTCTTGGTTGTCAATACTTCGCAAGCCTTGAACTCGGACATTATGAATTAGACACTTACTTTATAGACAGACTCTAATTAAAAACGGTTGCGATATGTATTATTTCTTAAAACATCGACATTTCATAAGTAACCGATTTTAACCATTATTAACAGTTTTTAACCGTTGTTAACCCCGTAGAAATTTTTCAACGGGGTTAACAGTTCAATTTATAAATTTCAAACCTTTGCGACTTTGCGGTGACGAGCTACTTTTGCTGATACTGATTAGTTATCATAAAACTTCTGCCACTGTAAAAGTGCTTCCTCCTATAAATATAGTATCATCAGGCTTTGCAAGTTTCCGTGCCTGTTGATATGATTGAAATACATCGCTGCATACCTCACCATGCAACCCATATTCAGCAGCTTTTTGAGCAAGTTTGGCAGATGGCAAAGCACGGGGGATTTTTGCCTCTGTGAAAATATAGTAGGCATCGCCTGGAAAAAGAGGTAAAATATCCTCCAAAATCTTATCACTCACTACCCCAAGCACAATATAAATCCGGCTTTTGCTGACACTTTTCAATTGTTTCATTACAACTTCAAGGCCTTCCTTGTTGTGTGCAACATCACAATATACATCCGGATGAGATGCCATTTTTTGCCAGCGCCCTGCTAAACCGGTGTTTTTAATTACATTCGCGATCCCTCGCCGGATGGCAGTTGTATTTAACTTTTCAAGGATTTCAAGTTGATCCAGAGTAGCCAAAGCCGTTACCATGTTTTCATGTTGGTAATTTCCCTTCAGATCGCTCTTTAATACAAAACTTCCATCTCCTTTCTTTACCTTCCAATAAGAATACACTGCATCTTCATCCACCTTAGTAACATTATATTTTTTAGGAGCCAATACAAACAGTGAATTTTTTTCATCCGCCGTTGATTTTACAACGTTTTTTACCTCTTGTTGATTTGACCCAAGCACAACAGGAATACCTTTCTTTATGATGCCTGCTTTTTCTTTAGAGATATCCGTTATGGTATTTCCGAGGAAAGCAGTATGATCATACCCTATGTTTGTGATAACAGATACCAGGGGAGTAATAATGTTTGTAGAATCAAGCCTTCCTCCCATTCCGGTTTCCACAACAGCAGCATCAATTTTTTCATCTTTGAAATACTCAAATGCGAGTGCCACTGTCATTTCAAAAAAAGACGCTTCCTGTGATTTGAAAAAACCAAAGTGTTTATCCATAAACCCTACGACATAGTCCTTTGAAATCATCTCCCCGTTAATACGGATACGCTCCCGGAAATCTTTCAAATGAGGCGATATATATAGCCCTGTCTTATACCCCGCCTCTTGCAAAACAGAAGCAAGCATATGTGACACTGATCCTTTTCCGTTTGTCCCCGCAACATGAATACTTTTCCACATGTGATGAGGATGATTAAAATAGGTATCTATGACAAGTGTAACACCAAGATCAGCCTTATAAGCAGCTTTCCCCTGACGTTGATACATGGGCAATGCATTGAAAATAATCTTCAGATAATCGTCGTATGTCACCGTAGGAATTTTTTAATGTCTTTTTTTAACAACAGAGAAGGTTTTCGCTTTTTCGTTCTGTGATAATCATAATAATACAGTCCTGCTTTACCCGCCGTTACAATAAGCTTAAAACAATACCTGTTTTTACCCGCTTTAATGAGATGCAGAATGAGAATATCATCACGTCCCTGATCAATGGCAGTTTTTATGTTTTCTTTATCAACAAATTGAAAATCATAAGAATAAATTGATGCCATCTCACTATGATTACGAAAATCGGCTTCAACTTCATTTTGTAAAAGCCACAATTTTTTATCATTCAAATTAATTTCCCGGGATGAATAAAAATCCACCACGTCTTTTTCATCCAGTTCCGGATGTTTTTTACACACCCTGACATGTTCCTGCATAAATTCCAAAATCAAACCAATTTTATATACAAACTCCTCCTGTTTGGTTCCTTTAACTGCCAGCGGAACAGCACATAAATCCGGCATGTCATCTATATCTCCGGATTTATCTCCCATGGAAAGAAACAAATATTCATAAACTGTTAATGTCTTATCCTTTTTAAAATACACCTGGTTCATGTACACAAACGACGCGGATTCATCTGTTCTCATGTTTTTAAATTCTGTAGCACTGATTATCTCGGCATCTGTTGCATGCCAGTGCTTTTGGACTACATCTTCCAGGACAAGATTAAAATCGGAAATCAGTTTATCTTCCTTCACAATATAGGTTTTGCTGTTTTCAAAATCCTTTATTGATTGTTGTGTCGGTACCGGAAATCTGATTTGAGCGTCTCCAGGTACAAAATATAACATAATGCCTACAAGCAAACCAAGCTTAATCAGCAGGAAAATAAAGCGGTTGTTCTTCATTGTATTGTCGTATATAATAAAACATTAACTTTCGTTGTTTTCTTTTTGAGAGGTCTGAATATGCTTTGTATAAGTCAGGATTATCCTTAATTAAATGAAGGACATTTTCCGGTTCAAAGTTGTACATATTTCCTGTTTCAGTATCCAGCAGCATTTGCACGGTTTGATTTGTAACGTAACTTGAAGGCCCCGTATAAACATAATATGGATCATAAAAGGGATTCGTTCTGTTGTCGTATCGTACCTGAACTTTTGCAACAAAATGACTAATGTTTCCAATGTAGGGAATGAGATAAAAATTCCCCGCCCAATAAACATATATCTTATTGTTATAAGAATACCCCCAAATGCTGTCAATGGGGACGGTTTGTTTTATGCCATAAGCATCAAAAAAACTAAGTTTTCTTGCTGATACTAAAGCATCCCCGGGTGATTTACTTTCCGGATCAGGAAGCCCTGTGCTTGAAAAAGAAACAGGCGCATTCATTCGGAATTGTTGAAAATTCAAATAAACCCCATCCTGAAAATCATATGATAAATCATATTCAACCATCTTAATGCTGTCATGCTGCGCCAAAACAAAGGAACAGAAAAATACGTGCGCTGATATAATGGCCATTATAATAATTACTGACTTTTTCATGCAATGCGAAAATAGCAAATCTACAGGTTCTTTGCAATTAAGGGGACTTCTAATAATTATTTCGCATCAAGATTTTATTCATTCGTTCTTATTTTTTAAAAGTATTCAGCTGTTCGCTTCGCTCGGGTCAGCGTTTTTCATAGACAATACAAATTTTTGAAGCACTATTTGGATAATGCAAAAAAAATTAAAGCAGGATATGAGAAACGCTGAAAACCCTACGGGAACAAATTTTGGGCAAACGAGGGAAGAGCTCAAGCTTGCTTGTGCTATGCCGAGTGCAGCTAAAATTATGAAAATATAATAAAACAATTCCATTAAAAGCTTTGGATTAGAGCCTTAATTTCATAAATTTGCAACTTAAATTATAACTCAAAAAGCGATAGAACAAAAAACAGATGAAAAAGATACAATCTGCACTGATTTCGGTATATCACAAAGAAGGTCTGGATGCAATAATCCAAAAGTTACAAGAACTTGGAGTACACATTTACTCTACAGGGGGAACAGAAAAATACATTAAACAATGTGGTGCTGAGGTTACTCCGGTTGAAGATCTCACATCCTATCCTTCTATTTTGGGCGGACGGGTAAAAACCCTACATCCTAAAATATTTGGGGGAATACTCAAACAAAGAAAATCAGAACAAGACATACAGGATACAGCAACACATCAAATCCCGGACATAGATCTGGTCATTGTTGACCTGTATCCCTTTGAGGAAACAGTATCTTCCGGCGCATCAGAGCAGGATATCATTGAAAAAATTGACATCGGAGGAATTTCACTGATCAGAGCAGCAGCTAAAAACTACAATGATGTATTGATCATTTCGCATCAATCTCAATATGAACAATTACTCAACCTGCTGGAAGACAAAGAGGGCACTAGTGGTATAGAAGAACGTAAAAAGTTTGCCCGAGAAGCCTTTGCCATCTCATCGCATTACGATACCACTATATATCATTATTTTGATCAGGATGGACAAGCAGCTTTCCGGCAAAGTTACAATCATCCAAAGCCTTTGAGATATGGAGAAAACCCACATCAAACAGCCAATTTCTTTGGGGATTTTGATTCTATGTTTGACAAACTTCACGGAAAAGAAATATCATACAACAATTTACTGGACATAGATGCAGCAGTATCGCTTATGCATGATTTCAGGAATACCACGGTAGCAATACTAAAACACAACAATGCTTGCGGCCTGGCCACAGGTAAAAATCTAACACAGGCATGGAAAGATGCACTTGCAGGGGATCCGGTTTCTGCTTTTGGCGGCATCATTATTACCAACACCATTCTGGATGCCGAAACTGCCAAAGAAATGCATAAAATTTTCTTTGAGGTGATCATTGCTCCGGGTTTTACAGATGAAGCGCTTGAAACATTGAAACAGAAAAAAAACCGCATTATCCTTGTGCATAAAGCAAAATTGCCAGTACCACATCAGTTCCGAAACATATTAAACGGCGTTTTATTTCAGGATCGCGATCTTAAAACAGAAACAGATGCCGATTTAAAAACAGTGACCAATAAAAAAGCAGATGATCAGGAAATACAGGATTTGCTTTTTGCCAATAAAATTGTTAAACATTCAAAATCCAATACCATTGTACTGGCAAAAAACCAGCAGCTCATTGCCAGTGGTGTGGGACAAACATCAAGAGTAGATGCCCTGAAACAGGCCATTGATAAAGCCACCCATTTTGATTTTGACCTCCATGGTGCTGTGATGGCTTCAGATGCATTTTTCCCATTTAAAGATTCTGTGGACATTGCCCATCAAGCCGGAATTACTGCTGTAATACAGCCAGGAGGTTCAATCAGAGACCAGGAAAGCATTGATTATTGCAATGAAAATAACATAACAATGATATTTACAGGCATCAGACATTTTAAACATTAAAATATATTGTAACCATTCACAGCGAGAAATAATAATAAATGGTTAATAACGGTTAAAAAACAATTAATAATAGTTAATAACAGTTACAAATGACAAAACTGGCTCCTTATGAAAAATTGAAATTTTATCAAAACACAATTTAATCGAAACCGTTATTAACTGATTGTTAACCAATGTTAACTGTTTTTAACTGTGAACGTTTACAAAATTTTTAGCAACTAAAGAAAAAATACAATGGGCTTATTTTCCTTTTTAACTCAAGAACTTGCCATTGACCTTGGCACAGCGAACACAATCATAATCTACAACGATAAAATCCTTGTGGATGAACCATCAATTGTAGCACTGGATGAAAAAACGGAAAAATTAATTGCTATCGGCCATAAGGCACAGCAAATGCACGGAAAGACACATAAAAACATCCGGACCATACGTCCATTGAGGGATGGTGTGATAGCAGATTTTCATGCTGCGGAAATGATGATCCGGGGCATGATCAAAATGATAAACAAAAAGAAACGCCTGATTACTCCCTCACTTAAAATGGTGGTTTGCATTCCTTCGGGCAGTACCGAAGTGGAGATCAGGGCGGTACGTGATTCCTCAGAACACGCCGGAGCCCGTGAGGCATATCTCATTTACGAACCCATGGCTGCTGCCGTCGGCATTGGGATAGATGTAGAAGCACCTGATGGATCCATGGTTATTGATATCGGTGGAGGAACAACAGAAATCGCTGTCATCTCACTGGGCGGCATTGTCTGCAATAAATCCATTCGTGTGGCAGGGGACGAACTGACTGATGATATCATGGAGTACATGCGTCACCAACATAATATTAAAATCGGTGACCGCACCGCCGAAGAAATTAAAATAAAAGTAGGATCTTCCATGACAGAAATTGAAAATCCCCCGGAAGAATATCTCATCAGAGGGCCACATCAAATGACTGCACTGCCTGTAGAAATTCCCGTTTCCCATCAGGAAATTGCTCACTGTCTGGACAAATCCATTTTAAAAATTGAAACAGCAATTATGGGCGTATTGGAAGAAATCCCTCCTGAATTGTATTCAGACATATACAATCGTGGCGTATATCTTACTGGTGGCGGAGCATTGCTAAGAGGACTGGACAAAAGACTGTCGCAAAAAATCAACATTCCGGTAAACGTTTCTGAAGATCCTTTGCATGCAGTAGCCAGAGGTACAGCTATTGCACTTAAAAATGTGGATAAATTCCAGTTTTTGCTGAGATAATTTTTGTTTATGAGAAAACTACTCAGGTTGCTGTTGAAATATTACGCTGTTTTTCTTTTCCTGATCCTTGAAGGAACAGCAATTGCCCTTATTGTTTCTCAAAATCATTATCACAAATCAGTTTTCATTAATGCATCTACCGGTGTTTTAGGATACACATCTGAAAAATGGTCAAACATTACGCATTACTTTTCTTTAATAAAAGAAAATGAAAAACTAATAAAAGAAAATCTTAGATTACGCAGCAAACTGGAAAATTTCAATCACAGGGACAAGGAATATGTCCCGGAATACATAACCGCCGATGTTGTTAATGCATCGGTATTTAAACAAAAAAATTACATCACCATCAACAAAGGCGAAAAACACGGTATAAAAAAACAGATGGCAGTTATAGGGCATACAGGCGTAATTGGATTGATTGAAAACACATCACCTCATTATGCCACTGTCATTCCCATCATCAACACACGTTTTCATTTGAGTGTAAAAATCAAAAAAAACGGCTATTTCGGTTCTTTAAGCTGGGATGGCCAATCTTACCAATACGCCCAACTTAATGATATACCTGCCTACGTTGATGTCAACACCGGAGATACAATTTTGACAAGCGGATTAAGCACTTCCTTTCCTGAAAATAAACTTGTGGGAACCGTATCCAAAGCAAAAAAGACTAAAAACACGGCTTTTTGGGACATTCAAATACAACTTGCCACTGATTTCAAACAATTACATTCAGTGTATATCATAAAAATACCTTTATCAGAAGAACAAAAAAAGCTGGAAAACACAAATGATTAAATGGACACCAAAATATAGCCTATTGTTTATTATCTGCATTCTTTTGCAGGTATTCATTTTTAATGAAATGCAAATCGGCCGGTACTTTAATCCCTCTTTTTATCTCCTTTTTCTGCTGCTTTTGCCTTTTGAATCTCCAAGATGGCTTCTGTTGATCACCGGTTTTGTTTTGGGACTCATAATTGATGCGTATGCCAACACCCCAGGGATCAATGCTGCAGCAACCGTTTTTGTGGCTTTTATAAGGCCGGAAATCCTAAACCTGTTTAGCCCGAGAGATGGTTTTGAACCGGAAACGTCCCCACGAATAAGCTACTATGGGTTTACCTGGTTTTTTAAATACACGCTGGTTATTGTAGTTATTCACCAGTTGTTACTGTTTTTTCTTGAAGCCTTTACATTTAGATTTGCATTGACAACAATCAGCGTTGCTCTGGTAAATTCATTATTGACCTGTTTTTTTATTATCTTGAGTCAGTATATCATGTTCCGTAAATAATGAACAAACAATTTGAACAACGAAAATACCTGATCATTGGAATTATTGTGCTTACAGGCATAGTCATACTAATCAAATTGTTCTATCTGCAAATCATCAATGAAGAATATAAAATTTCTGCCCTCAATAATTCACAGCGGCACATCATACAATACCCTCCGCGGGGAATAATTTACGACAGAGACAGCAACATTTTAGCAAGCAATAAAGTGGCTTATGATATTATGGTCATTCCCGGCCAGGTAAAACCAATTGATACAATTCAATTTGCATCTCATCTTCATATTTCCGTTAACGAATTCAAACAAAGGCTGCTTAAAGCAAGCCACTACTCCTATTTTAAAGCATCGGTATTTTTTAAACTCTTATCTGCAAGGGAATATGCCAGTTTGCAGGAATACATCCATCATTACCGTGGTTTTTATGTACAACCACGCCTTGTTCGTGACTATCCCCAAAAATTAGCCCCCCATGTGCTGGGAGATGTTGGAGAAGTTGGTAAAAAAGTGGTTGAATCTGATGATTATTACCAGCCGGGTGACTATATCGGCCTCAACGGGCTGGAAAAATATTATGAAGAAGAATTGCGTGGAGAAAAAGGCTTAAAAATATACCTTGTAGATGCTCACAACCGCATCAAAGAAAGTTTTCAAGATGGCAGGTATGACAAAAAACCGGTAGCAGGAAAAAACCTTATTTGCACCATTGATTCCCGGCTTCAGGCTTACGGAAAACAATTAATGCACAACAAACTCGGGGGATTAGTGGCCATTGAACCAGAAACCGGAGAAATACTTGCCATGGTATCCAACCCGACATACGACCCAAACATTTTGATTGGCAGAAAACGTGGATATTATTACGACAGCTTGCTTTTAGCCGACCATAAACCTCTATTCAACAGGGCTGTAAATGCGGCATATCCTCCCGGAAGCACATTTAAAGTTGCACAAGCCATCGTGGCATTGGATGAAGGGGTTATTGATGTTAATACCGCGTTTTCATGCAATAAAGCACTGATAGGCTGTCATAATCATCCCAATGCATCTTCAATAACAGAAGCCATTCAGTATTCATGCAACCCTTATTTCTATCAGGTTTTTAAACGATTAATACAGAGAGGGTACGAAGAATCTATCTTTAAAGATTCACCGTTGGGACTGGATTTGTGGAAGCAAAAAATATCCAGCTTTGGTTTTGGAAGTCGCCTGGACATTGGGTTACCTTCTGTCAATTCCGGCTTTATTCCCGGTTCCGATTATTACAATCGTTTATATGGAGAATATAGATGGGCTTTCAGTACCATATATTCGTTATGTATAGGACAAGGTGAAATCGGTGTCACCCCGTTGCAACTGGCCAATTTTGCATCCATCATAGCAAACAGGGGCTGGTATTATACACCACATCTGATAAAACGCATTGAAAAAGAGGGCTTGGAATCCAAATACAGTCAAAAACACATACTGCCTTTTGATGAAAACATATATCCCCCTGTTATTGATGGCATGGCAGCCACTGTAAATGGGGATATTGGGACAGCAAGGCTGTCACGTATAAAAGGAATTACCTTGTGCGGAAAAACAGGTACCGCAGAAAATCCCCACGGTGAAGACCATAGTATTTTCATGGCATTTGCACCTAAGGATAATCCTCAAATTGCCATTGCTGTGTATGTTGAGAATTCCGGTTATGGTGGAACATGGGCCGGCCCCATTGCTTCGCTTATGGCAGAAAAATACCTGCTTGACACCATACAGGTTAAGTGGAAGGAAGACAGGATTCTTGATGCAAATCTGATTCCCGAGAAAGAAGAAAACGAAGAAGAAGAAGAAATTAACAACAGCCATGATTAAGCGCAGATACAACATATTAAAACACATTGACTGGATTAGCGTCCTGATATATTTGTTTTTGATGATATTTGGCTGGATTTCTATTTTATCAGCGTCCTGGAATGGGGAACATCATACATTATTTGATCCTAACAGCCGGCAAATGAAACAATTGATTTGGATTGTTGTGTCTTTGGTATTTGTTCTCATTATTTTTTTGCTGGATAGTAAGTTTTTTTCTGTATTTGCATACCTTCTATACGGGTTGTCTATTCTGAGTTTAATTGCTGCTTTATTTATTGGGAAAGAAGTAAGTGGCGCAAAAGCCTGGATTGATTTCGGCTTTTTTAGATTTCAACCTTCTGAATTGGCAAAAATATTTACTGGCCTGGCTTTAGCGCAATTAATCAGTAAATATCATTTTGATCTTCAAAAATTAAAACACTTGCTCATTGCGTTTTTACTTATCCTGGTACCAATGGGAATTATTTTATTGCAGAACGATACCGGATCTGCCCTGGTTTTCCTGGCTTTTATCCTGGTTTTTTACCGTGAAGGCATGAACCAAACATTTTTATTTATTGTTTTTCTGGCCATCGGATTGTTTGTGCTGTCACTCATCATACCACTGTATTGGATTATGGGTAGCCTGTCATTCATTGCCGTCCTGTTTTTCTGGTTAAACGAGAAATCCAACAAACAAACCATTATTGCCATTCTGGTTCCAGGCATTTTAATAACGGGGTTGTTCTTCCTGAATGAATTCGTGCTTCACTCTTTGCATATAAACACAATAATAAGCATTGGAATCATTACCCCATTACTGTTTTTTGTGCCAAACATGATCAGGTTCAAACGAAACAACGTCATTGTGTTATCGATAATTATGGCTTCATCAATTTTATACCTGAATACAATCAATTTTTTTTACGAAGAAGTGTTACATCAGCATCAACAAGACAGGATAGAACATTTGCTTGGCATGAAGGAAGATCCTCTTGGAATAGGTTATAATGTCAATCAAAGCAAAATTGCCATCGGATCCGGAGGATTTAGTGGAAAAGGATTTCTCAACGGAACACAAACCAAATTTGATTTTGTTCCGGAACAAAGTACAGATTTTATTTTCTGTACCGTAGGCGAAGAATTTGGCTTTTTAGGCAGTGCTTTTGTTGTCATCTTATTTGTTGTATTATTTACGAGGATTATCATCATGGCAGAACGTCAAAGGTCGAAATTTTCCAGGGTATATGGATATGCTGTTGCCAGTATTTTCTTTGCCCATTTTTTTATCAATATCGGCATGACTATCGGACTGATGCCGGTCATCGGCATTCCGTTGCCTTTCTTTTCTTATGGCGGTTCATCGTTTATGGCATTTACAATTCTCCTCTTTATTTTCCTGAGGTTAGATGCCAACAGGCTGGAAGTATTCAGGTGATGAGCTCAGGCTAGCATTGTTCACACTGCACATCATGCTTGTACTGACAAAACATGGTATCACCTATTATTGCAGTAAAAAACACCGAAAATCTTGATGCGAAAGAATTATTAGAAGTCCCCTTAAACAAAACGCCACAAAACTTGTTCTTGATGTACAATCAATAAATCCATACCTTATGAATGACATAGATATTGCTTCAAAAGCGAACATCAAACCCATAGAAAACATCGTCAAACAATTGGGGATAGTGGAAAAAGATATTGAGCCCTTTGGCCATTATAAAGCCAAGCTACCACTATCACTGATCGATGAAAATAAAGTAAAAAACAACAAGCTCATCCTGGTTACAGCAATGACCCCTACACCGGCAGGAGAAGGAAAAACAACCACATCCATTGGGCTAACACAAGCAATGAATAAACGGGGGCATAAAACTACCGTTGTTTTACGGGAACCTTCTTTAGGGCCGGTTTTTGGCATAAAAGGTGGTGCCGCAGGTGGTGGTTATTCACAAGTCATACCAATGGAAGACATAAACCTGCATTTTACCGGTGATCTGGCAGCCATTGAAAAAGCCAACAATTTGCTGTCAGCAATGATTGACAATGAAATACATTTCAGAGAACACAATTTGAACATTGATCCCCGCACAATAACATGGAAACGGGTCATGGACATGAATGAAAGGGCATTGCGGCATATTATTACCGGCTTAGGCGGAAAAACTCAAGGCATGCCAAGGGAAACAGGTTTTGACATTACAGCAGCCTCCGAAGTGATGGCTATTCTATGCCTTGCAAAAGACCTCGAAGACCTTAAAACCAGGCTGGGAAATATTTTTATAGGTTTTACTTTTGACAAAAAACCTGTTTATGCAAAAGACCTGAAAGCACAAGGCGCTATGGCTACTTTACTAAAAGATGCCATCAAACCAAACCTGGTACAAACCCTTGAAGGCAATCCAGCTATAATACATGGAGGGCCTTTTGCCAATATTGCCCAGGGAACCAATTCAATTCTGGCAACAAAAATGGGCATGAGCCTGTCAGATTTTGTGGTTACAGAAGCTGGTTTTGCCTCCGAGCTTGGTGCCGAAAAGTTCTTCGACATCAAATCCCAGTATGGAAATCTCAATCCAAATGCTGCTGTCCTGGTAGCAACCATAAGGGCATTGAAATACCATGGTGGCGTTGAGCTCAAAAACATCAATGAACCCAACCCGGAGGCAGTACGGAATGGCCTTGATAATTTGGATAAACATATTGAAAATCTGCAACTTTTCAATCTGAATCCCATTGTAGCCATCAATAAATTTACCGGTGACAGCGATGAAGAAATTAAAATCGTACAAGATCATTGTGACAAAATGGATGTAAAATCCGCTGTAAACGACTCATGGGCCAGAGGCGGAGACGGAGCTACTGAACTGGCTGAAATTGTTGTGAAAGAAGCCAACCAGTGTTCTATTTGTTTTGAACCCTTGTATAAATTTGAGTGGGATGTGGAAAAGAAAATTGAGACCATTGCTACAAAGGTATATGGAGCAAAAAGAGTTGAATATTCCCGCAAAGCGCGGAAAGATCTGGCTACCATACAAGAACTTAAGATGGATAAACTTCCGATTTGCATTGCTAAAACACAAAAATCACTATCAGACAACCCGCTTTTACGAAATAGACCTAAGGATTTTATTGTTAACATCAGGGAAATTGAGATAGCTGCCGGAGCCGGTTTTCTTATTCCGATAGCAGGAGACATCATGCGCATGCCGGGATTACCACGCATTCCATCTGCCGAAAATATTGATATTTCCAATGAGGGAAAAATCAGTGCTTTGTTCTAAAACGTTAGAAAGGTCTATATGATAATTTTTAACATAATATACACAAGAATTTAACTTTTAACATTGGTTATTCATTGGATTTTTCATAAAATCATGTGCAACCAAATGCATATTTTTTTTATCTTTACATTGATGATTAAAATCAATGTAGATTAAGATTTTTTAATAAGGTATATTTTTTTAATAATTGTTGTAACAAAAATTTTATCATTATGCGTAAATTTTTACTCTTCCTATGGATACCGTTAGTAAGTATCTTTCTTTTGAATTTCAGTGCTTTTTCAATGCCCGGTAAAGGGTATTCATTAAATTATCAACAAACCCGTGCTGATGCATTCAGCCTGGAAATTTCTTTGGATAAATTCAATGTTCAGCCCGTAACCAAAGACGGTGTTATCTATTCTAACATCATCTATCCCGGTAAAATCCGCACCAAAAAACAAGGGTGGGCATCCCTTCCCTATTTTGGCATCCCTGTACAATTACCTGATACCAAAAACGTCGATGTACAAATCACCTCTGTACAATATACCGAAATTGAGTTGGAGCATCCATTGCTTCCCTCACGGGGCGTAATTTACAGAAACCAGGATCCGGATGACATTCCTTACGAAATTGATCCTGCTTCCGTGGTGGATGAATTGTATCCTCAGGATATACTGAAAACATCCGATCCGTACATCATTCGTAAAGTAAGGGGACAAAATATTTACGTGCATCCGTTTCAATACAACGCTGTAGAACAAACACTCAGGGTAGCTACAAGCATTACTGTAGAAGTTAAAGAAAATAACGAAATACCAGACAACCCCTTACCCAAAAACATGGGACAAGTCAATGTTGAAATGGACCCCATTTATAAATCCATTTTTGTCAACTACACTAAAAACCAGACAAAATGGAGCAATGAAATAGGTGAATTTGGCGATATTCTTGTGATTTATACTTCCACTTACTCCACAGCCATACAAGATTGGATTGAATGGAAACAACAAAAAGGATATCATGTGGATGAACAACTGGTAACAACAGGTAGCAACGTTGTCAGCGATATCCAATCAGCTTACAATACAAACAACAATTTACTGTATGTTCTTCTGCTTGGAGATTGGGATGATATAAAATCAGACACCGGCCCGGATTCAGCACCTGTTGATCCTCAGGCGGGCTGTGTTGTTGGAACGGATGATCATCACGATATTATCATCGGGCGTTTTTCTGCAGCCTCGGCAGCAGACATCACAGCACAAGCTAATAAAGCCATTACCTACGAACGCGATGCAACAACGGGTACCACATGGTATAAAAACGCACTTGGCATCGCCAGTGACCAGGGTTCCGGAGATGACGGAGAATACGACTATCAACAAATTGACAATATTCACGATGGACGGTTATTGCCCACTACTTATACAACCTGCCACGAAGAATATGACCCAGGTGCCTCTGCCAGTAATGTTCAAACCGCCATGGACAACGGTGTCAGTGTGATTAATTATTGTGGGCATGGTGGACATGATCAATGGGTTTCAAGCGGATACAACACAACAAATGCATCAAGTGCTACCAATGGACCGAAATTTCCTTATTCATTCTCTGTTGCCTGTGTTGTTGGTGAATTTTATACCGGTGCAGATTGCCTTGCAGAAGCGCTCCTGAAAAATCCCGATGGTGGTGCTTTGGTTACCTGGATGTCAACCATTAACCAACCATGGGACCCACCCATGCGCGGCCAGGATTATGCCAATGATTTGCTGGTTCAGGGATATGACTACAGTACAGGCCCTGGCAGTGGTACCAGCACTACATACGGGCGTACCACATTCGGTTCCATTACCTTCAATGCTGGAGAATTGATGGTAGATGAATCGGGAACCTCAAGTGACTGGGACACATACAAAACATGGACAGTTTTTGGTGATCCTTCCGTTCAGGTACGTACCGATGAACCACAAGCCATTACCATTACCGATCCAACAGTAACGCCCGGCACATACT
>JAYENB010000022.1:0-5741 GCA_034721855.1 Bacteroidota bacterium | reverse complement strand
CATTCATCTTTACTTTCCTTTAGATTAACGAAACCTGAACCCTCTTCAGAAAATAAAAAAAGTTTATCAATATCGTTTAAAAAGGCTTCACGCAGTTGATTTTGTTCTTGCTTTTGCAGGCTTTTTATTTCAGATACAAGCTTCATGTTGCCGGATTTTACAAGGTAAACGGAATCCTGTTCGGCATTACTATACCGTATATGCAGCAATACATCATGATCAGAATTGTTTTCAAAAATAAGTTGGTAATTGTGCAGGAGCATTCCGGTGCCAATAAACAACAACGAAAAGGCAACGAGGAAAAAAATCAGGATTTGTGAAATTTTTTTTCTTCTCATAAATTTTTAATAGGTTTAATCTCTGATTAAAATGCAAAGTTAATGAAAATATGTGTGTTTTGCGGATCAAGCGCTGAGCTTGACCAGCGATATTATAACAGTGCCGCTAAAATCGGCACGCTGATAGGAAAATCCGGGCATTCCATTATTTATGGTGCAGGAAAAATTGGCATCATGGGTGCACTGGCAGATGCTGCAAGAAAAGAAAACACATACATTACCGGGGTAATCCCGGAAAAACTGAACATCAAATCTGTGGTGTCGGAATATGATGATAAGCTGATTATCACAAAAGACATGAAATCCAGGAAATCCCTGATGCGGCAAAAAGCTGATGCTTTCCTGGCTTTACCGGGTGGTTTTGGAACACTTGAAGAACTAATGGAAGTCATCACACTCAAACAGTTGCAATACCATAAAAAAGCCATCGTGATATTGAACATGTTTGGTTATTATGATACGCTCTACTCCCATTTTGAACACATGTACACCAACGGATTTGCCAATGAGAATTACCGCAACCTGTATTCGTTTCAAACACACGAGGAGGAAGCTATTAAATACATTAACGCATACCGCCATAAACATGTTTACGATAAATACCTGAAAAAATAAATGGCAGATATGCTTGACATAGCAACCCAATTTTATGCCGGCTCACCCCCACCCGATATGATCATGGAATCTACAAATCCACTCCCTGTGCTTGTTGATGAACTGGAAAAGGCATTGATCAATTACCCGCTCAAATACAGGAAAAGAGCCATGTTTGTGTTTACGGAACTGATGCAAAACATTCAAAAGCATCAAACCGGAAATGACGGACTGGTGCTTATATGGAAAAATAAGAAAGAAATCATTTTTTCAGGTATTAACAACATCAGCATGCATAATCTAAAGGCGGTTGAAAAAGAGGTCAAATCTGCAAAAGCACTAACGGACAAAGAACTGAAAAGCGAGATAAAATCAAGGTGGCAACACACCAATAAGCCGGGGACGGGACTGTTGCAAATCATACGAAAAAGCAATTGTTTCCCCGTCATCAACTATAAAACAAAAAAAAACAAGCTGTTTATTTCAATAAAAATTCACATCCATGTACATTGAACTGATAAAAGAAACAACTGACACACCTGCATTGTTGTTCGACAAAAGCAACAACAAATTGATTATGAAAGGGAAATCCATAGCTGAGGATCCACGGGCCTTTTACACAGAAACATCTGAAAAGATCCGGAACCTGGCAAGCAAAACTGACAACATTGATATGGTGGCGTTCTGCTTATCTTATTTCAACACCCTGTCAGCCAAGTATATTTTTGACCTGATGAAAACAATCCAAACCACCATTCCCAATGTTACCATCGAATGGCAATACGAACAGGATGATGAAGATATGCTGGAAAGCGGTGAAGATTTTGAAGACATGCTTTCTGCAGACTTTGTTTTCACTTCCCTGTAATTTCGCTATTTTTCCAGAGACAAGTACTGTTTTGAGATTCTAATGTTCTCATTTAAAAAATATTATGCTTTCCTGTTGAAAAACACTATCTTTACACTCCAATTCGTTACAATGAATAAAATATGAGTAATTACTCAGTGCTAAAATTAAAAAACAGACGCGCACAATTTTTACCGCAGAGACGCAAAGACGCTGAGAAATGACGATAGCGAGAAGGCACGATAGGGTAATGGGACGATGTTACGACAGCATGAAATTATGACATCGTGCTTTCGTGACTTTGCGACTTTGCGGTAAGGAGCTACTTTTGCTGATACTGATTAGTTACAAATATGATATTGTTTGAAGCGTTTTACAGAAAATGTGACGCATTGAGTAAAATTGTCATGATTTTTGATGTAGAGTATTGGGAAAATTGAAAGTAAAATGAAAAAAGTGAATTTTGCGTTGACAACCGTATGTATCCTTGGTGTAATCATTTGCCACGGACAACCTGATAATATTGAAAATACAACTGATACAACCAGGAAAGAAATTGGGATATCAGCAGGCGTATATAACAATCATATTTTCCGTTTTACAGAACTCCGCAAAACGAGTTGGTTTGATGATGGACCGGGCATACAATACGGCTTGAATTTCATGCTGCCCATGGATTCACACCTAAGCATGGGTTTTGGCTTGCATTATCTGAAAACTGAAAACCTGCACCATTATCTTATTCTGCGACCCGATACACCCGAAAAATACACGCATTACACTGAACTGATATATATGCCTGTGCGTTTTCGCTATGACCTTACGGAATGGCTGGCCCTACAGGGAGGCTTATCCATCAGCATTGAATTGCAAAATGAAACCTATTTAAATCAAAACGGGATGGGTGTGCTTGGTGGCGCATCAATTCACTACAGCCCTGTTGAAAATCTGGATTTTGGTATTGAACCTGAATTGCATTTGACATCATTGTTTCCTGTTCCCCAGGAATTTTACCAGCGCCATTTTTTGCTGGCGGGTATAAATACGCGGGTAGCATGGTATTTTTAGGGGCATACTTAGTGTCTGTCCATAAAGTCCGATTTACTCACAATATTTTTGGTTAAGCGGTGTTCGTGATATCGCTTCGCTAAATTCTGCGTTACGCTCGTATTTAAAACAGTCATTTACAAAAGTAAACTCCTTGGTTTTAAATACTTCGCAAGCCTTGAACTCGAACATTATGAATTAGGCACTGACTCTATTGACAAGCACTACTTAAGTTTTTCTAAATGGACGTTTATTTTTGGTAAACCTGCTTTATTTCATGACTTTTTTATTTCCATCCGGGGAACGACTTAGAAAAGTCATCAATTTCATGTAGATTTGCAGGTGATGAAATGGCTTGACAACATACTGGAGTCTAACTTGAATGCCGTATTGGTAACAGTACTGATTCATCTTATGCTTGTATTTCTATTTCTTTTGATGCAGCTTCATCCCCCTGAACAACAAAAGGAAGCCACGATTATCATTGATCCTGAGAAACTAGAAGAGATGGAAAAATATTTTGAAGCCAAAGAAAAGATTGAAAAAGAAATGCAGGAAGAAGCGCTTTCAAAAAACATGACAATTGAAGAAATCCGTAATTTGGCCCGCACCTCTGCCATCGAAGACGAAAAGCAAGCATCTGACAAACAACAAACAGCCAAAGAAATCCAGGAAAAATACGAAGAAGAGTTGCGCAAAGAAATGTACGGTGATGAATACGAAGAGGTAAAAGCTGAGCTTGACAAAAAAATCAGCAGGGATGAATTTTCTGAATACAGACAAACCCCCGAATCTATGGATAAAAAAGGCGATGTTGATTATTATACAGGGCCATCACTTGTTAAAGTAGAACTTGAAAACAAAGAGTTGAGGCACCATTATATTGATATTCCTGTTTTCACATGCAAGGGCAGTGGAGTTATTGTCGTTGGCATCAAAATTGATAATTTTGGCAATGTGATTAAAGCCAACACCCTGAGTGCCCCGGAGCATGGTGACAGTAATTGCCTTATCCAGGCAGCAAAACAAGCTGCCATGAATAGCCGCTTTGCCTCAAGCCCAAATGGCACAAGTGGAAAAATCACGTATCATTTTATCCCCCAAGATTAAGCTTACCTATATAAGTTTTCCCTGTTTGATATTTTTTACACATAATTATAAGTATGTTGAAATAATTGGTTTAGTTTTACAAAAAAATTTATGCTTATGATAACTGAAAATCTTACTGCTTATTTTAAAAATGCCATGCTCGACAATTGGGATAAAAAATCCCTGTGCGATTACAACAACGGAGCATTAACTTACGGCGAAGTAGCGAATCAGATTTTAAAGATTCATCAACTCTTTAAAAAACAAAAAATTGAAAAAGGGGATAAAATTGCCTTGATTGGAAAAAATTCAGCCAACTGGGGCACAGTTTATATTGCTACGGTTACCTATGGTGCCGTGATTGTTCCTCTTTTGCAGGATTTTAAACCCAATGATGTGTATAAACTAATCAATCATTCGGATGCGAAACTGCTGTTTGGTTCTGATTTTATCCTTAAAGACCTGGAAACGGATAATTTTGAACAACTCAAATGCATATATAATCTGGATGATTTTAGTCTTCATCATACCTGTAAAGACAATAAAATTCAGTTTCCGGATGAGAACTATACGCCTGTTCCCAAAACAAATTTCACACTCGAAGAAGTTCCCAACGATGAACTTGCAGCCATATTATACACATCAGGAACCAGTGGACGGCCTAAAGGTGTTATGCTCAAGCACAACAGTTTGGCAGCCAACCTCAAATATGCCAGGGCTAACATGCACCTGACAGGCGGAGACAGGATTGTTTCGTTCCTGCCCATGGCCCACTCCTATGGTTGTGCTTTTGAATTCCTTTACCCATTCTCACTGGGCTGTACCATCACGTTCCTGGGTAAAATTCCGGCACCCAATGTGGTGGTCAAAGTATTTCAGGAAATACAACCAAGGCTAATACTGACGGTACCACTGGTCATTGAAAAAGTGTATAAAAACAATATCAAACCTGTACTTAAAAAGCCCGCTGTTCAGTTTATGAGTAAAATACCGGGATTTAAAAACCTACTTTACAAAAAAATCAGAAAATCACTTGATGAATCCTTTGGCGACAATTTCAAAGAAGTCGTCATTGGTGGTGCTAAATTGAACCGGGAAGTGGAAATCTTTCTTCGCAAAATAAAATTTCATTTTTCAGTAGGTTATGGCATGACAGAATGCGGGCCACTGATAACGTATGACGGATGGAAAACCACCAAAATCCATTCTGCCGGCAAACCCATTGATTCCCTTGAAGTAAAAATAGATTCAGAAAATCCTGCCAAAAAAGTGGGTGAAATATTGATGAAAGGGGAAAATGTCATGGAAGGGTATTATAAAGACAAAGAAGAAACCGAAAGAACGTTTACAGAAGATGGCTGGATGCGCAGCGGAGACCTTGGTTTACTTGATGCTGATAACTACCTGTTTATCAAAGGGAGAAACAAAAGCATGATACTCGGGGCTTCCGGAAAAAACATTTATCCTGAAGAAATTGAATCCAAACTCAGTAATAAAGAGCTGATAGGCGAATGCCTCGTTGTTGGCAGAAACAATAAAATAGTTGCCATGGTGTATCCCGACCACGAAAAACGCATAAAAAATGGAATACATAAAATAAAAATTCCTTCCCTTATGGATGATTACAAACAAGAGGTCAATGATGCCTTGCCCACCTACATGCACATCAGTAAAATTCAGATCAGGGAAGAGGAATTTAAAAAAACTCCGAAAAAGAGCATCAAGCGGTATTTATATGAATAACGCTACCTGGTAGTTCGTTCTTTAATTAATATAACTTGTCCGGCGAAGACGGGACCGTGTCCGGCGTAGCAGAGCGAAGACGG
>JAYENB010000021.1:0-5754 GCA_034721855.1 Bacteroidota bacterium | reverse complement strand
AACATCAACACCGGGGATAATAAAATCACTGTTGGGGAGTCTAAAACTGACTATGGAACTTTAAATTACACATCAGGGCAGGTAATTGGGAAATATGAAAAATGGCTGACAAGCACAAATCACAGTGATGTAAAACAGTTTTTTCCGGTTGGAACGGATGCATATTGCCGGCCTGCTGAGCCTACTTTTACCATTGGTGGAGATGATGTCGGGGGAGGTACCGTTATTGCAGAATTTGTGGCATCCAATCCCGGCAATGATGGATTGCCATTACAGGACCCGCCCCAAACAGACCCTGATTCTGTTCACAATACTTTTATTGAAGGTTACTGGACGCTTACCCCTGACAACGGCATTAGCATTACCGGTTATGACCTGGAACTTACAGGAAATGGATTCAGTTCGTTTCCCATTGACGCGGAAACACGATTACTGACACGTGCCAGTTCCGGTAGTAACTGGACAAATGAGGGCACACACGTAAATGCTGTAAATCCCACGGCAAAAAGGACAGGCCTGACAACATTTCTTGCACATTTTTGTTTTGGTGATGATACTGACTGTAAAGCCCCAGTTACTTCTTCCATTACAGGAAGTACCAGTGTTTGTACTGATGACACGAATGTGGTCTATTCTGTGACAAATACACCCGGTTCCACTTATACCTGGACAATTACGGGTGGAACAATTGCTTCCGGACAAGGTACAAATAGTATTGAAGTCAATTGGGGGTCTGAAGGGATGGTCGGTAATGTTGAGGTTGTAGAGCACAATGGCTGCACTTATGGCGCTCCGGTAAATTTATCTGTGGTAATTCACACCATTCAGCCATCTTCTATATCCGGGCCAACGTTTGTTCCTGTTGAACAAACCGGAGTTTCATATTCTGTAAATGATACATCAGGTTATTCATATACATGGACAATAACAGGGGGTACCCTGGCATCAGGACAAAATTCCACTGACATCACCGTTGATTGGGACAACATTTCGGAGTGGGGTAATGTAAGTGTTGTGGCATCCAGTTCTTGTGGGGATGCAGCTGCTAAAGATCTGGATGTATGGAAATACATTGTGATTGAAAGCATTACCACAGGCAATTGGGATGATGTAAATACATGGGATTGTCATTGCGTGCCCCTTGAGACTGATAATGTGAGAATAAATAACGGGCATACGGTTTCGGTGAACGTAGCTAATGCTACTATAAAAAGTATTACCATTACTCCGGCGGGAGTATTGGCCGCAGGTAACAGGGATTTTACAGCTACCGGCCATGTCACTATTGATGGCCATTTTACAGGAACCAATATTTTAACATTGAGTGGTAACAATACAACCATCAGTGGTATTGGAAACATTGATAACACCAAAGAATTGAGTATTACAGGTGGAAATAAAACAATTGCATCAAATTGCATAATAACAAAAACAGCAAGCAATGTGGATATAACCTCAGGTATTGCTGTCACTAACAATGGAATCTTTAGTATTCAGAACGGAGATTTGACATTATCTACTACCAGTAGCTGGGAGAATGCTGAATATTCAACCCTTGAATTAGGCGGAGAAATAGCCCTGACAACCGGTGATTTGTTTGCTTCTGCATTTTATAATACTGTAAATTATTGTTCTGCCGGCGATCAAAATGTCAGAAGCACGACTTATTACCATCTTATAACAAGTGGGGAAGCAGCAGGAACTAAAACATTGGCCGGTCATGTAACCATAAACGGGAATTTCACCATTAATACAGCAGCAACGTGTGATGTAAGTACAAACAATTACGACATGTATATTCATGGTAACTGGACCAATAATGGTGATTTTATCCCGCAATTGGGAACAGTATATTTTGAAGACACTGAAAAACAGATAATCAGTGGCACAACTGCTAATACTTTTTATAATGTCGTATTTAATAATACCACAGGCAGTAATGCAGATATTATGATTGAAGATAATGATTTTACTGTAAGCAATTCCGCAACTTTCACACAAGGCATAGTGAACACAGACACAAATACATTTGTATTTGGGACATCTGCTACAACCAATGAAGGTTCAATCACAAGTTTTATTGACGGCCCGGCAGAAAAAACCAGTGCCACTGCTGCATTTACTTTCCCAATCGGCCATGTGACTGACAGGGATATTGGTGATGGTTTGCAGACATACAAAATATGGGCGCCTTTTACTGCTACCCCGGCCGCTTCTACAAATATCAATGTAAGGTATTTCTATTCAAATGAAAACCTGCATACCTGGTGGTACCACGACTGGACGCATGAATATCCGCTTACCCATACCACCGACAGGGAATACTGGCTGGTCAATTCCGCACAAAATTTGGATGTTACACTGTCATGGAGAAACAACAACCCTTGTTATATCCATGATTTCTGCGATGGTGGTTCTCAGTTGCAATACCTGACCACTGCATACTGGGATAATATCTGGAAAGATGCCGGCGGTGATGCATCCGCAGAATCCACAGTGACTGGCGACATTTCTTCCTCTATTAGCATCCCTTTTGGAGCTAAAGGAGAAAAACAAATTACATTTAGTGGCACCAGTAAAGACATCCCGTTACCAATAGAACTTCTGAATTTTGATGTCACATGTGATCATGAAAATGATGCGATTGATGTTTCATGGACTACAGCGAACGAAACCAACAATGATTATTTCACGCTATACCGTAGCGTTGACGGTGTCAGTTTCGAAGAGATCAAACGGATCACAGGCTCAGGCACTACATCGCAGTCACAAACCTATGCATTCACGGATGATTTTGCCCCTGTTGGTGATGTTTATTACAAACTGTCACAAACAGATTTTGATGGGTTAACCGAGAATTTTATGGTTACTTCGATTAACTGTTTTACCCCGGACGATAAAATTTCGGTGAAAGTTTTCCCCAACCCATTTAGAGATTATTTGAACGTTGTCTTCACAAACTGGCCGGAGGGACAAACAACATTAGGTTTGATTGATATGCAGGGACGCATCTTGTTGCAAAAAAACGCATTGATTCAAGGGGTAAAAACCCATATAAAACTCAGATTAAATGACATTGCTCCAGGGATGTATATACTCAATTTGCGTACAGATAAAGTGAACAAAAATTTGAAAATAGAGAAACAATAACAAAGGATTACTCCGCAATCACAAGCTTCCCTGCACCAATCACACCGTCCTTATCTTTAATGCGGTAGTAATAAATCCCCTTACTGATGTTGGTTGCCGGCATGTGGTACTCAGCGGATGTGATGCCCTGGATATGCCGGATTATTCTGCCGGAGGCATCATACAATTCAATGTCATACGTATCAGCATTCACGCTAAATTTTACGTAATTGGCGGCAGGGTTCGGGAACACATCTACCTGTTGCTGGGTATTTATTTCAGGGACATCTGTGATAACTTCATCCATTTTGCCGATGATGTTAAACACTTCGTTTGTCAACACTGGAAGGTTGTAATCAAAGAAAATGGCGGCGCTGTTGTTGATCTCTGTATAAATCTGGTTGCCTGGTTGCTGATGCATTTTAAATTTCACAAACCCATGGCTTTCAGGTTCGTTGGCATTGCTGTCGGGCAGGTTGATGCCCTCAAAGGTCCAGCGGACTACATTGGGCAGGGGAAAATCAATGTCGCAGGGATGGCTTGAAGCAATGGGTTCGAAGGTAGTAATATCCAGGAATTCTGAAATGGTATCCACAACAACCACTGTTTCTGCCGGTGCGTTGCCTGTGTTTTGAAAACGAATTCTGTATTCCAGCACATCCGTAGAATCAATGAAATGGTGTTCAGTTATGCCCTGTGGCAACACAGCTTTATCATTGGGGTCCCAGGAACTTGCAACTTCCACACATTCGACATCCACAAACGGATCCTGGTCGTCTAAGGGAACATCAAGTATTTCACCCAATGAATTATTGGGATTACCACACTGCTCAATGCTTTCCTGTGGTTCACTGTTGCCGGGATGCCCGGGTCTCTGATCGGCTTCTAACCTTAATGTTGTTCCGGTTGCCGGCCAGCACATTTCCATGGTTTCACCACCCAGTAGCTGAAATGTTCCGGTCTCCACAATTATATTATCTTCAAACAGGCGGTATTCGGAAGTACCGACCATATCACCATCACCGGGATCCCCTGTATTGGTAATGGAAAAACATATTAGGCTGTCACCGACACATTCGCCTTCCACTTCAACGCTGGAATGATCCCATGTGGAATCAACAGGTTCGCAAACATCATCGGGATAAATATGCGCTTCAACACAAAGGGTGGTCCCAAGCAAATCAGGGTCACAGGCATAATCTCCATATATCATAAATGACCCACTTGAGCCAGGTGATACATAACCTACATCAAAGGTGAGCAAATTGCCATCTTGTGCGATCAGGTTTCCTCCATGATCATAAATCAGGTTATCATCCAGTTCAACGGTAATGGTTGTGCTGTCCGATGGAATATTTCCATTGTTTTCATAAGAAATACGCAATGAGGTTTCCGTACAAAGTCCACCCCACCAAAACATGGCGTCCACACTTAATTGCGGATAATAACAATCGGAAATATTGGCAAAATCCAGTCCTGATATTGTATCTATGTCTTCACTGTATGGAACATAGACAGTGTAATAATCCGGATTAAGCGGGGAAGATTGTTCCCACTGGTATGAGATATTCAATTGCGATATTGAATATTCCGATGAATCAACCCATAAAGAATACATACCTTGCTGATTGCTAATCCCATAATAAGGACCAGGTTCAGCTTTTACCATGATACCGGACATAGGAAAATCATCATTATCAAACACAGCGTTTTCATTGATATCAGCATAAATCCGGCCTTGTATCAAATTACAAGATAACATACCATCAAACAAATTGATACCCCAATTAAAAATAAAACCATCATCTATGGACCAATTGTCCGTTATTGTTATTGTCCATGTTCCATTGACCTGGCATCCGATAAGTTCACTGAACGGTTCAAATGAAGCATAATTGCCTGCCGGCAAGTTTTGAAAACTGTCTGCCATTTGGGTCATTGTTCCATACATTGGGTTAGGGGTCCAGCAATAATCATATCCCACACCGGGAATGCTATCATTGGATTCATCTATTGGTTCACCGAGATAAGTACCCCCACCTCCCTGAGCTTGCAATATTATCGTTGTTCCGTCAGGGGCAGTTAGCGAAATAACCAAATCACCGAGGAAAGAATGTTCCATGTTCACACACACACTCACCAGGTCAAACGGTGATGTGATGGTAGTTCCGGGCGCATAACCAGATACATTAATGGATGTGGTATAAGACACCCCTACACCATCAGGTAGATACACGGTATCGGGAGAATGGTGAAAGGCTTTTTGAGCAAAGCCGGACAATACAATGCTCATTGATAACAGAAAGATAAAGGCAGATTTTTTCATAACGCAGGTTTTTGGTTTGACAATCTTGTTCTACATATAATACGTAATGAGATGCTAAAACGTTGCTTTTATTTAATAATTTTTTTGATTTTTCGTATTTTTATACCGCAAAGCCGCAAGGACGCTGAGAGGGGGAGTGATGGAGTGATGGATTGGTGAGTAGTGAGTAGTAAGTGGTGAGTGAATATCGAATATCAAATATCAAATGATAAAGTTGGAGAGAGGGAGAGACGGAGAGATGGTGTGATGGTGAGATGGGACGAAGGAACGATAGCACGATGGAGCGAGGGGGTGATGGA
>JAYENB010000020.1:0-5778 GCA_034721855.1 Bacteroidota bacterium | reverse complement strand
CTTTTTTGCCTGTAATCCGCTTTATTTCTCTGTCAAAATCAGAAAGATAGTCTTTATCCTGCCCAATACGGTAAACCTCATATTCCTGTTCAGCCTTGAGTTTGGCCTCCAATGCGCTGACTTTGCCTTTATCCTGCAAAATCGGGTAGCTGGATAATTCCAGGAAACTATGGAGAAATTCAATCCAGTCCGCCATTTTCATCAGAATCTGCCGCTGTGCTCTGTTTTCCGCCAAATCAAGATAGGCTGAGACGATCTGATTCAGTTCCTTGATGTGGGCTTCACTCAGGTAATTTTTGGCAACAGCAACATCGGATTTTAAGATTTTGCCGCCAGGCGCACGTTTCCATGTGATCAACCCCATATAAATCTTTTTAGCATCTGCCGAATCGTAAATGATTTCAGCAGCCGTTTTTCCTGTGATGGCCCAATGCAGCTTATTCTGGACTGTTGCGAAAAACTCTTTGGTAATAGGCGCATTATTATCATAATCTGCAGAGAGGGCATATATATCGGTAATCTTTTGATAAAAGCGCCGCTCACTGGCCCGGATTTCCCGGATACGTTCCAACAGCTCGTCAAAATAATCTTTACCGAAAACCTGTTTGCCCTGTTTCAGCCGCTCATCGTCAAGAACAAAGCCCTTGATGATGAATTCTTTCAGGGTTCTGGTAGCCCAGATGCGAAACTGCGTGGCCTGGTAGGAGTTGACGCGGTAGCCGACCGAAATGATGGCATCGAGGTTGTAGAATTTTGTTTTGTATTTTTTGCCATCGCTGACAGTATGTTCCAAAATGGAACTAACTGAATCTTCCTGTAATTCACCGGAATCAAAGATATTTTTCAAATGCTTGGTGATGGCTGGACGCTGAACCCCATACAACTCCGATATTGCTTTTTGTGTCAGCCAGATGGTTTCATCCTGAAGAAATACTTTTATGTTCACCTTCCCATCATTTCCTGTGTAGAGAAGGAAGTTTGACTGTTTAGCAGGCAAATTGTTTTTCATTGCATGATCCTTCCCGGCATGTCGCACGCAGACAGGCCCGGGACAATGGAAGGGGCGTAGATGTATTGGTAGCCCTGATTTTCAAGGAGTTCGATGGCGAATTTTTCTATTGCGGATTCGGTGATCTTAGTCATTGAAAACCTTTAGGAATCGTGAAATTTTTCGAGCTTTATAGTTCCCCCAAGGCATCATTCTTTTTTGTGGCCAGGTGACATACAAAAAGCGTTTTGCACGAGCAAAAGCAACATACAGATTGTTTTTTTCCTGTGTCATTTCAATGCCCCCGCTTCGCACGGCTCGATAATCAGGGAAAGTTTCATCATCCATGCCAATAACAAAGACAATATCAAATTCCTGACCTTTCATTGTGTGTACCGTACTCAATGTAATTCCAGAATGTTGTGTTAATGGATGAGTTTGCCCCAAAGCCATAGCATTCTTAAATTGATGTAATGACTTGTTATCTGTTTTCTTAGCGTAATTATGCCAATGTTTGAACAATTCGTTGATATCATTGAAGATCATGTTTTTTTCGTTTTCATCTTCAATACTCAGATCGTCCCTGAACCTTTCCAATACTTTTTTTATGTTACTTCCGTCATCATCTAATTCTGTAACCAGCTTGATTAGCTTTTTATTTAATTTATCAGTTATCTGTGGAATAACTACTTCCAAACTAAAATTTCTTACTGCCTTTATGTTTAAACGCTTCAGCAATCTTCCCTTATGCAAACTGTCTTGGGGGTTTAGCCTTACTCTTAATGCAAGGTCGAAGATGTTCATCAAATCAGACTCAAACCGAATCGCACCCGGTGTCATTTTGTAATAAAACGGTAAATTGGCCTCATTTAATTGAGCCTCTAATTTGTTAAAGACATATTTGGTTCTTGCAAGCACCGCTATCTTTTCACAGGTGATTTCACCTTCAATATCATTATGGGTTTTTGACGCTATTAATTCCTTTATCTTGCCAATAACCCACTGAGCTTCCGCCTCTTCATCTTCTAAGTGATTTATCTCAAAAAGCCCTTCTTTAACCGTTTCCGCGATATATTCAGCATCAGGGATAATTTTATTTGCGGCTGATAATACAGATATTGACGAACGGTAATTCTCATTTAGTTCAACAACTACAGGCTTAAAATCACGGACAAACTGTTTATTCATATAGTCCGGAGAGGAGCCATTAAAGTGGTAAATGGATTGATTGGGATCACCCACCATCATGATATTGGTAAATTCACCATTAGCCAAAGCAAGTAAAAGTTGATATTGGGCATTATTCAAATCCTGTGCTTCATCTATGCAGATAGCAAAGAAGCTCCGGCGATACAAAGCGGCTGTTTTGGGATGATTCACCAGTAAGCTATACGCAAGCAGCAACAAGTCATCAAAATCAATGGCATTTTGAGCGCGTAAAATATCTTGATAGTTTTGATACAACAAAACGATATTTTCATCATCGGTATGTTGTTCAAATTCACTGTCAGCAATCAACTCCCGTTTTACCTTTGAGATAAAATTTAAAACACGATAGCGGAAATTTTTCTGCTCTTTTTTATCCTGTGTTTTGTATTTGCCGGCATAGGATGGAGTCTGTTTAATCGCCTGTTCAACCAATTCCAGCCTATCTGTTTCATCTTCAAAAAGATGCGGCATTTTCGCCAGTCCAATCAAATTACCGTGATTTTCCAGCATGGTCTTGCAGAACTTATGAAAAGTCCCCACAAAAACACGCTTCTCTATTTCCGGTATATCCTTCAATCGCTCCTCAATTTCATCTCCTGCTTTATTGGTAAAGGTCAGGGCAAGAACTTTTTTATTAGTTTTACCCAGTAAATATCGTACTCTCTGAGTTAAAACTCGTGTTTTACCACTCCCCGCGCTGGCTTTAACATAGATCGGGCCGTTTTCAGCAAAAACAATTTCTTTCTGTTTTTCTGACAATTCAATTGTGGTTGTCAAGCTTCTACCTCCTCCATTTTCAACATAGCGGATATCTTGCTAAACAGTGCAATTACCTTTGGAGGTAACCCTTTTTTACTTTGTATAATCTGTTCTGCGATAGCAGGACCATACTTTGTTTTTTGTGATGTTATGCAATCATATAAAGCTCTTTTAAACCCATCATCCCCACTGTAATCCCTTAGGATATTTTTATAAATACTTTGTTTACAAGCATCACAAGTTTTATCTGTTTTAATCCTTTTTGCATTTGTCCCATCTTTTTTTTTGATTTGTTTTTCAAGATAATCCTTAGAATGCAGATTTGTTAAAGCTAACTCTATTTCTTTTATGTAGCCACATTTTATTAAATACTTTTCAAAATCATTCCCATCATCAAGAAAAACAATACAATCGCTTTCATTTTTTGTAGAACCAAATTTTGAAAATTGTTTCTGAACACTGGCTTTAATGTTTTTTTCTGATGTATTTTCCGCATCACTGAAAATAAGCCATGGAATATTAAACACCTCAGCAAAGCGTATAAATGGCAGATAACCGCCATATCCGCCTACGCCTACAAAATCCAATCCCATTTCAACAGATGTTTTGCCAAAATGTTTTTGTGCAAAAATAGGTAGTGCCTGCTCTTCGGTTTCTCCTTCAAAAAATACAATTACCTTGGAGAAAAAGATCTCCCCTCTGGTATTAATGACCTGCCGATTTATTTTCCTGATTTCTTCCTCTGTTAGACTATCTGTCTCTATCCTGCCACAAGTCACAGTTGTATCTTTGTAAAAATTTCGTATCTGACATAGATTGGCAGTTGCGGCAATATAAGGTGAATGAGTGGAAATGATTTTTTGACCTGCTATGGCATCTATCTGCCCAAAAAGCTTCTTCTGAGCATTGGGGTGCAAATGAGCTTCCGGCTCTTCTATGGCAAGGACAGGAAAAAACACGGATTTCTCTTTTTCAGCATTTTTCGAGAGCAAAGCAATATACGACTTCAACGTCAACAGAGAAGACCAGCTTCTTGTTCCCATGCCATGATATTCCATAGAAAAACTGTCATGGCTGTCTGTATAATAAATTGTTAAACCTTTATTCAAATCACGAATTTTTTTAGTAAAAGGCGTGATCTCTATCCCCTCACTGCGGGTATCCATTGCGGTATCCAACTCTTTTAAAGTTGTCTTGATATTGGACAAAATATCGCTGCTGCTGACCGCCTTTTCGTTCAGTAATTTGATCTGATTTTCGATATCCTTGATATCCTTTTTGGAATATTCAATTTTGGATAACATTTTGCCAAGATAAGAGCTTCTTAATTTTGTATCCTCCAGGATATCCCGTTGCGCATCCATGTAAAAAAACGGGACTTCATCAAAATGAAAACTTATTTTTTTGCTATTTTCAACATCAAACCAATCAACATCATCCTGTTTGAATTCAGGCCAATCTTGCAGAATGAATTGCTGACTTTTATAGCTGTTTTTTATCGCATCAAAAGTAATGATTGTTCTGAGAGGAACAAAGGCATTACCCGTATCATCATTTCGGATTCTATCGGTGGTGAACAGAATTTCCCAATCTTCTGAAAAATCTTCACGCTGTTTTCCATCATCACCGATTGGAACAATCAACAGGTCAATGATTATTTTCTCAGATACCAAACTTCCATGAATAAAAAAATCATCCTGCGAAACAAATTGACGATTTCCCAATGCCAACTGTAACGCCTTAAGAAAGGAGGTTTTTCCGCTATTGTTCATGCCTGTCAAAATAGTGGTTTGCTCAAGCACTACTTCAATATTTTCAAGGCCTCGAAAACCCGCAATGCGAACGGTTTTTATTAAAATACTCATACGGTTGCCTCCTTGTCATATTGTACCCGGACTTCACCACTCATTAGTTTCGGCAAAAGTGTATCCCGTAGTTTTTCGAGGGTACGGATTTGAAGGATATTATTCTTTATCTTTTGAAAGTATGCATGAATTACCTTATTAAACTCCAAAAGCAAGTTAAGAGGAGGTGCGTCAAAAACAATACTACGTAGACTACCCAGCGCAATGTATTCTTGAGTACTACCACTTCGGTACTCATGAATAAATTCTTTACCCAAAGAGGAGTTGATCCACAAAAAAGTATAATAACGCCAATCAGTATTCTGCGATGTTTTAAAAAGCCCGATATTTTTTATGGCATAACCCACTGTTTCTGATTGCTCCAGATAAGTAAGGCCTATTGTTCCAATCATGGGAAAAAGGATGTTATTGGTTTCTACCTTGCTCCGTTTGTTTACATTATAAAAATCATCTTCTGAGATTAGGTATGTATTTTTAATGTCAAGCCGATTATTACCAATGTGTTTTGATGTTATTAATGGTTTGCCTATTGGGCTTTGCTTTGGTGAATCGTGAGTTCCATCACGGATTTCAAAAAGCTCCGTAATTACTATTTCCTCCCAATCCTCCTGCGCTTCCTCCACAAACCACTGCCTGAAAAACGTTTCCGCCATGGCTTCGAGGGTTTTGTTCTGGCGGTGGAGCAGATCTATTTTGTCGTCGAGACTGGAAAGGACTGAGGCGATGGCTTTTTGTTCGGGGAGAGGGGGGACGGAAACCGCAATTTGACTAAATGTTTCCTTTGTTATTGTGTCAAATACTGCTCCATACGAAGCTGAATGAAAACTGGCAACATTATCTTTTAAAAGATAGTATAAAAAATCGTTATTGATTAATTTTATTTTCGCATCTATTCCATAGCACGATTGATTAAAAGCCATATCTCGGCCAAGGACTGATAAAACACCTACTGTTCCT
>JAYENB010000019.1:19366-27153 GCA_034721855.1 Bacteroidota bacterium | reverse complement strand
AAAATATTTATGTCGAAAAATGGTTGTGTCACTTATATGCAGAGCAGGATTTGAAAAATGGCAACCTCTCCCCTGATGAATTTGCAGAAGCCATTGAAAATTGCAACGCTGTATATGAAACTGATATAAATAAAATCAATAAGCAGGATACCCTACCCGGCGATGATGACAGCCCCGGCGACACATCTGATGACACCCCCGCCCCCAACCTCACCATCATTCCCAATCCAAACGCAGGAATTTTCACCGTAGAAGTGTATTGTGAGGCAGCAGGCAGTAAAATCAAAATCAACAACATCTACGGCCAGCCCGTCCGCACCATAAACCTTACGGATGATGGACAACAAAGTGTGCAGGTTTCCGGCCTCGCACAAGGGCAATACACTGTTTATTATCTCGAAAACGGTGCTGTGCAGGACAGTGAAAATATGGTTGTGGAGTAGGATTTTGACATTCGCAAAGACAAAGCCCCTCGGCAGGTGGCTGGCAGACACGGCAGTCATGGGCTATGTTTGAGTGTTGGTGCTTGAATATTGATGCTTGTTTTTAGTGCTTGTATAAGGGGGACAGCAGGCATAATTTCTAATAAATTGACAACATTTTTTTTAGTATTTATAAAAGAGTTCAGTCTAAAAAGTCAAAATAACTAAATTTCCTACCAAGCCACAAAGTCACCAAGTTTCACAAAGTACTGGGATTCAATAAATTTAACTTTGTGATTTCTTTGTGTCTTTGTGTCTTTGTGCGATAAAATGACTTTTTAGACCAGCCTCATAAAAGATGTTGTTATCTTCATTGTGTAATTGGATGCCAAAGAACAATCATAATGGCATACAATGTCAGGAACGGGATGATCATCAACAAGGAATCCAGGCGATCCAGTATGCCACCATGTCCGGGGATTAGATTGCCACTGTTTTTTTCACCTGCCATGCGTTTGAGTTGGCTGATTAACAGGTCACCAAACGTTCCAAAGACAGCAACGATAATGATTACACCCAGCCATTGTGGATTTGTGAGTAAATCCCACGTACGGTTTAAGAACCATACCGCAGGAAACAAAAATATCACACCCCCAAAAAACCCTTCCCATGTTTTGCGGGGTGAAATGCGGGGAGCCATTTTATGTTTACCAAATAAGCTCCCTGTTAAATAGGCAAAGCTGTCAAAAACCCAGATAAGGATGAGTGCCGACAATAAAAATTCAGGGTGGTAATTGTGATGGAAAAGGGCAAAATCCATGTTAACAAAAGGGATCTGTGCCGGAATCCAAAGCAACAATGCTGTCATGGAAAGGGGAAATGCTACGTAACTTGCTGACATAAAATTAGGCAGGATGGATTTTTTGCCATTGGGTTTCAGTGCTGCTGTGATTAATAATAAGACAAAAGGAATCGCCAGCACAATCCATAAAATGAAATGAACTTTATTCAATGCCAGGAAAAGAAAAACGAAAACCACAAGAAAAGGGTTACATGCAGCAGCCACATAAGGAAACACAGTGAGTCCTGATTTTTGCAACAGACGGGCAAATTCCAGGGATGCCAAAAAACCAGCAATAATCATAAGAGCAGCCCAGACATACCATGCGGATATCAGAGCAGTGATTATCACGGCCACAAAAATTAGCCCGCTGATGCTTCGTGTGAGCAGATTATTCAAATTCAATGTCTTTTTTAAATTGATTTATCATTTCCAGGGCTTCGTTTGCAAAGTCCTTTTCTACCATTACATCAATTTGCCCAAACAAATACGAACGGTCTTTTTTATTCATTTGAACAGCCGGGATGCCTGCGTTTTGCAGGTGTTGTTCAGCCATCGTGGCCAGGTGGTTTTTCCCGGAAGAAAACACAATTGTCCATTCCTGTTCTTGTGTCATGATTTTGAAGTGTCTTTTGTGTTTTTATCGCTTGATTTTGATGATTTTCTGGATCCAGATCCTGCTTTCGACGATTTTGCCTTTGTTCCGGATGTTTTTTTATTGCTTTTATTCGTCGCTTTTTCCCCGGAAGCAGAGGTTTTTCTTTTGCGCTTGTTTTTGTTTGCTTCTTTTACCAATTTTTGTTCTTCTTCGGGGACTTCTCTTTTACCAAAAATCCTTTCAAGGTCATCACTAAAAATAACTTCTTTATCAAGTAATTTTTCGGCAAGCTTTTTTAGACCATCGAGGTTTTTACCTAACACTTCCTTTGCCCTGGCGTATTGTTGCTCAACAATATTTCTGACTTCTTTGTCAATCAGTTTGGCTGTTTCTTCGCTGTATGGTTTCGTAAAATTATACCCTGCTTGTTCGGAGGAATCATAATAAGACAAATTACCAAGTTTTTCGCTCATCCCAAAGTATGTTACCATAGCAATGGATTGTTTGGTCACTTTTTCAAGGTCGTTAAGAGCGCCTGTTGAAATGCGGTTGAACATAATTTCTTCAGATGCTCTTCCCCCGAGAGCTGCGCACATTTCATCCAGCATTTGTTCGGTGGTTGTGATCTGTCTTTCCTCGGGCAAATACCAGGCAGCACCAAGTGAACGTCCACGCGGAATGATGGTTACTTTAAGCAGCGGACTTGCATGTTCAAGCAACCAACTCACCGTGGCGTGTCCGGCTTCGTGATATGCAATGGTGCGTTTTTCCTTTTTGGAAATGATTTTGTTTTTTCTTTCCAGCCCGCCAATAATTCGGTCAACCGCTGAAAGAAAATCTTCCCGTCCAATGGATTTTTTATTGTTACGGGCGGCAATCAGGGCAGCTTCGTTACACACATTGGCAATATCAGCGCCGGAAAAACCAGGCGTCTGTTTAGCGAGCAGAGTGATATCCACATTTTTGGATAATTTCAGCTTTTTGGTATGCACTTTGAAAATCTCTGCGCGTTCATTTAAGTCAGGCAGATCAACATGAATTTGCCTGTCGAAACGGCCTGCTCGCAACAATGCTTTATCCAGCATGTCTGCACGATTTGTAGCAGCAAGAATAATAACGCCTGAATTGGTATCAAATCCATCCATTTCCGTTAACAACTGGTTCAACGTGTTTTCACGTTCATCGTTGGAGCCCATGTTGGGATTACGCCCCCGTGCACGTCCGATGGCATCTATTTCATCAATAAAAACAATACATGGTGCTTTTTCCTTGGCTTGTTTAAACAGGTCCCTGACACGTGAAGCACCCACACCAACAAACATTTCAACAAAATCGCTGCCTGACATGGAATAAAAAGGCACATTAGCTTCCCCGGCAACAGCACGGGCAAGCAGGGTTTTACCTGTTCCCGGTAAGCCGACAAGCAGTGCTCCTTTTGGAATCTGGCCACCAAGATCGGTATATCGTTTGGGATTTTTCAAAAAATCAACAATTTCCATGACCTCAACTTTGGCTTCTTCCAATCCTGCAACATCACTGAAATCAACCTTGATGTTTTTTTCTTTGTCAAAAAGCTGGGCTTTGGATTTTCCGACATTAAAAATCTGGCTTCCACCGCCACCTCCTCCACTCATTCGGCGCATCATGAAAACCCATAATAATATCAACAACCCAAATGGGATTACCCACGAGAGGATGTTGCCGAGGTAATCGTGCTCTGTTTTATATTCGGCAACTACTTTCTCTTCTTCGGGTTTGTTTTTTTGTGCTTCAGACAGTTGTTTTTCAAAGGTTTCAACATCTCCGATGTTAAAATAATATTGGGGGCCGTTACTCATTCCCCCGCTGGAAGCATCATCATATTTTCCCTGATTCAGGGCTTGTTCGGGAAGGTAAACTTCCACGCGTTCCTTGTTTACAACAACAAGCCGCTCAACATCATTGTTAGCAAGCATTTCTCTTTCGAACCGCTGACGGGTAATTTTTTCGGCACTTCCGCCAAAATTCATAAACTGCATGGCGATGAGGATCAGAGCAATTGCTCCAAACATCCAATATGCATTGAACCGTGGCTTACCATTGCCAGGCTTTTTATTCTGATTGTTTTGATCGGATTTTTTATGTGTATTGATATTAAATCCTTTTCCTTTTTCGTTTGACATAGCACTTATTTGATGTTCCGCATGATTATTTCATAAACCGAAACTTATTTTACATTAAGATTATTATTATTCTGTTATTTCTAATAACGGGGCATCTCCCCATAAATTTTCCAATTGATAAAATGAACGGTATTTGGTTTGAAAAATGTGAACCACAATATCAACATAATCCAGAAGTACCCAATGGGCGTTGTCCATGCCTTCTTTATTATAAACCCTTTCGTTCAATTTTTGTTTTGCACATGATAATATTTCGTTGGCAATGGCATGTACCTGCACATCCGAGTTGGCATGACAAACAACAAAATAACTCGCTACAGCATTATCCAAAGCACGCAAATCAATGTTAACAAGGTTTTCCCCTTTTTTATTAATTATAGCTTCGTTGATTGTTTTGAGCAATGATTCGGTATGTGACTGTTCATTGTTTTTTGCCATAAATTTTTTTACAAAGATAAGGAATCAAGCATGAACTAACATACAATTTAACAAAATAAAAACGCCATCGGTAATGATGACGTTTTTACGGTTGCTTGTTGGTAGAATCAGGATTTTTTACTTAGTGTCTGTCCATAAAGTCCGATTTCTGCGTTACGCTCGTATTTAAAACAGTCATTTACAAAAGTAAACTCCTTGGTTTTAAATACTTCGCAAGCCTTGAACTCGAACATTATGAATTAGACACTGACTCTATTGACAAGCACTATTTAGGGCCTGTCTTCTTCCATTTGTTCCATTTCTTCGTTGAAGATTTCTTCAAATTTTTGTTTGTCATAATCAACCTGAAGTTTTTGATTCTGAGACAGGCTGTTATTAATGCCGTTCAGCATGGCGTCTTTGCTTACTTCGATAGCGAGGTAAGTCGTAAATCTGCCATTTGTTTCTTTGTAAGTTTCTTCACAGGTAACAGCGACATCAACAAGCTTTTGTTTTACCACCTCACGGGTAAGGTTCTCAAATTTGGCTTCAAATTGTGAATTTTCTCCAAATTCAGTTTCATTGACATACCTGTCAGTAACTGATTTGATTTTGGTTTCAATGAACCCGGCGAGCCTTTGCTTTGTAGATGTTAATGCTTTTTCGCGCGATAAGTTCATGTCCTGGGAAGTGGCACTCGCATCCGCTCTGAAAAATTCAGAGTCTGATCTGCCTTCACTTTGGCAGGGGATAGACATTAATTCAGCATCCTCATTAGCAGGCTTACCTGCGTCTTTTTCACTTTTACATGAGGTAAAAATCATGGCTGTGGAAACAAATCCGATCAGCAAAACGTTTTTAATTAGTGTTGTTGTTTTCATCATAAAGGTTTTTAAATGTTAAAAATCTGATTAAAATTACAATAAAATTCTTATTTTGCAAATTAATATTTCAAAATGTAAAGAAACAAAAGTTATGCCATTATGAGTAAAAAGAACAAAAAAAATACGTATGGAATTGATAAAAAAGCACTAAAAAAGCAGATCATAGATGTTTTTCACTATAATCCAAAACGGAATTTAAATTATAAACAGGTATCAAAATTGTTGGAAATATATGATAAACCAACGAGGAAGTTGATATTAATGATGCTTGAGGAGATGACTGATGAGAAAAAGCTGGTGGAAATCCATCCGGGAAAATACCGGATAAACATTCAGGCCGGCCATATCACAGGGAAAGTTAAAATCATAAGAAAAGGCTTTGCCACCATCATTACCCCCGATGTAGAAAAAGAAGTCATTGTAACCTGGAAAAATTTGAAATCTGCATTGCAGGGGGACAAGGTAAAAGTAAGATTGTTTGCCAAGCGGAAAGATTTTTCGTATGAAGGTGAAGTAACTGAAATTCTGGAACGACACAAAGATCACTTTGTCGGAGTGATAGAAAAAGGGCACAATTTTGCTTTTTTAATTCCCGATGGAAAATTTATCCCTTTTGATATTTTTATACCACCCGGTAAAATGAATGGGGCTCAGGATGGTGAAAAAGCCATTGTGAAAATCACAAAATGGCCTACACGTACACGCAGTCCGGAAGGGGAAGTGACGGAAGTATTGGGACTGCCCGGTGAAAATGATGTGGAAATTCATTCCATTCTTGCTGAATATAACCTGCCATATACTTTTTCCGGTGAAGCAGAAAAGGAAGCAGATAATATATCAGCTAAGATTCCTACTCAGGAAATAAAACAACGTGAAGATTTCAGGAATGTTCCCACATTTACCATTGATCCGGAAGATGCTAAAGATTTTGATGATGCTTTGTCTGTGCGCAAGCTTAAAAACGGCTTGTGGGAAATTGGGATTCACATTGCTGATGTGACGTATTATGTAAAAGAAGGCACAGAACTCAACCAGGAAGCCGAAGACAGAGCCACATCTGTATATCTTGTTGACCGTGTGGTGCCAATGTTGCCTGAGCGTTTATCCAACAAACTGTGTTCTTTGCGGCCGGGTGAGGATAAATTGTGTTATTCTGTAATACTGAAAATGAATGATGAGGCTGAAGTAAAAGATTATCATATTTCCCGCACCATCATCAACAGTAACAAACGTTTTACATACGATGATGCCCAGGCAATTATTGAATCCGGCAAAGGCAAATTATCAAAAGAAATTCTCCATGTTCAGAAATTCGCAGAAATTCTACGTGATAAGCGCTATAAACGCGGTGCATTTAATTTTGAAAGGGATGAAATAAAATTCAGGTTGGATGAAAATAAAAAACCCGTGGGCGTTTATTTCAAAACCATGAAAGAGGCCAACTGGTTGATTGAAGAGTTTATGCTGCTTGCCAACCGTAAAGTGGCCCAGTTTATTGGCAAAGACCAGGAGAAACACCTCACGTTTGTTTACCGTATTCACGACGAGCCGCATCCTGATAAAATAACATCGTTTCGTTCATTTATAAAAAATTTCGGATACGATGTCTCCGGAAGTTCAAAACCTGTCCGGCGGAGTGAAACGGAGACTGATTCAAAAAAACTTTCTTCATCAATGAACAAGTTGTTGAAAAACATCAAAGGAAAACCCGAACAGCATGTCATTGAAAACCTTGCTATACGTTCAATGGCAAAAGCTGAATATTCCACACAGAACATCGGGCATTACGGCTTGTCTTTTGATTATTATACCCATTTCACATCACCCATTCGCCGGTATCCTGACATGATGGTGCACCGGCTGTTAACACGGTATATGAATAATGGCAAAAGTGCGGATTCACAATATTACGAATCATTGTGTGAACATAGCAGTGAGATGGAACAAAAAGCGGTAAGTGCAGAACGTGCCTCCGTTAAATTTAAACAGGCAGAATTTTTGAAAGAACGTGTTGGAAATGAGTATGATGCTATTATTTCCGGTGTTAAAGAATGGGGCTTGTTTGCAGAAATCAAAGAAAACGGGTGTGAAGGGCTTATTCCGGTCAAAAGTTTGTATGATGATTTTTATTATTACGATGAAGATAATTATCAGCTTGTTGGCAAACACAAAGGCCGTAATTTTATGCTTGGCGACGAAGTAAAAGTAAAGATTCAAAAAGTCAATGTCATAAAAAAACAGGTGGATATGACACTGGTTTAATTAGAGTCTGTCTATAATATACAGCTTATATAAATAAAATTCAGAAGAAAGATTGCTTCGTTGCTGCGCTCCTTGCAATGCAATCTGTTGGTCATGTTTCTTATACCGATATGTGTTCAATCTCGTCTTCGCTCTCCGTCTTCGTTCTACTTCGCCGGACAAGCTTACGCCGGACTTAGCTACGAATACACATCTTTTTTG
>JAYENB010000019.1:0-19266 GCA_034721855.1 Bacteroidota bacterium | reverse complement strand
GCAATGCAATCTGTTGGTCATGTTTCTTATACCGATATGTGTTCAATCTCGTCTTCGCTCTCCGTCTTCGTTCTACTTCGCCGGACAAGCTTACGCCGGACTTAGCTACGAATACACATCTTTTTTGTTTAAAAATATGATTATTTTGTTTATTAAGGCTTAATTTTTGCATTCAAAAAGGGGTTGAAAAATTATGCATAACATGAAAAAGTTAATTTTAGGTTTATTATTTGTGCTTTTTACCGGAATGCTGTGTTCACAAACGGTATTTGTTTTTGATGAAACCACAGAAAAGCCCATCGCTAATGCCGGCATCGTGAATTTCAGTGAAACACATTCCGTCATTACCAATCAACACGGAAAAGCCTCGCTGGATGGTTTTTCTGAGAAAGACAATTTGTTGTTTCAGCATGCCTCCTACCAAAGCCGGTTGATCAGAATGTCTGAAATCAAAAAAATGGATTACCAGGTTCCGATGTACCTCAGTGTCATAAAATTATCAGAAACCGTGATATCTGCTAACCGGTGGGAGCAAGAAAGAGAAGAGGTTCCCATGAAAATTGAGGTTATCTCACCCACAGACATAAGCATGATGGAACCGCAAACCAGTGCCGATATGCTGGCAGGCAGCGGTCATGTTTTTGTGCAAAAATCGCAACTTGGCGGGGGGTCCCCTATGATACGCGGTTTTGCCACCAACAAAGTACTCATTGTCGTGGATGGCATCAGGATGAACAATGCCATTTACCGTCATGGAAATCTACAGAATGTGCTGTCGATTGATCCCAATGCATTGGAAGGCAGTGAAGTGATATTTGGCCCCGGCTCTGTTATTTATGGCAGCGATGCCATCGGTGGGGTGATGGATTTTCATACGCTGGAACCTGCATTTGCACAATCGGATACCATGGTATTTGATGGAAGTGCACTGTTGAGGTATCACTCAGGAAACAATGGGAAAACCGGTCATTTTGATGTGAACATTGCAGGGGAAAAATTCAGTTCCCTGACATCTGTTTCCTATTCTAAGTTTGGAGATTTGAATATGGGCATAAACGGACTGTCCGAAGATCTGGAGAAATATTATCTGCATGATTTGTATGTAACAGAAGTAGATGGACAAGATTCTGTTGTTCCAAACAAAGATAAGCACCTGGCAAGAAAATCAGGATTTAACCAGACCCATTTATTGCAAAAATTTGCGTATAACCTGAATGAAAATACGCTGTTAAAATACAATTTTTATTACAGCACAACATCTGATGTTCCCCGGTACGACCGCTTGATTCAAAAATCAGATGGTAACCCCAAATATGCTGAATGGTATTACGGTCCCCAAAAGTGGATGGTACACAGCATTGGTTTGGAACTGAACAAGAAACGGAAATCCTGGGATGAAATGAAAATTCAAGCTGCTTACCAGGATTATGAGGAAAGCAGGCATGACCGTAAATTAAGGTCAGAAATGCTGCGTCATCGTACGGAAAACCTGAAAATTGGTAATCTTAACCTGGACGCCTTTAAAAAATTCGATGGTCAACATACCTTGTATTATGGTCTGGAAGCCGGCATAAGTAAAGTGTTCTCGGATGCTTACAGGGAAAACATTCATTCTGATGTCACCGAAGACATTGCCAGCCGGTATCCTGATAATTCAGATTACAGCCATGCCGGGTTGTACCTTAGTTATCGGTATTTATTGAACCCCCAGTGGACATTCACAACAGGCGCCAGGCTCAATGGGGTGTATGCCTATTCGCCTTTTGACGACAGGTTTTATGATTTTCCGTTTTCACAAATCACGATGGATTTGCTTGCTCCGAATTTTATGGCCGGGGCGGTATATAAACCCGAGCCGGGAATGCAGGTGTGTCTAAACCTGGGATCAGGTTTCAGGGCCCCAAACATTGATGATATGGGTAAGGTTTTTGATTCTGAACCGGGATCGGTAGTTGTTCCCAATGATGATTTACAACCCGAATACGCATGGAATGCTGACATTAACATCAGCAAAACCTTTAGTAAAATCCTCCGGATTGAAGGATGTGCATTTTATACCATCATTACCAACGCCATGGTTAGGGATGATTACCAGTTTGGTGGACAAGACAGCATCATGTATGACGGAGAATTATCCCAGGTACAGGCCATACAAAATATTGGCAGGGTGGATGTGTATGGTTTTAATGGTGGGATATACGCTGATATGACCAAAAACATTTCTGTAAAATCATTATTAACAAAGGTGTACGGTTATGACCAGGATGAGAATCCATACAGGCATGTGCCTCCCTTATATGGCAGCACGCATGCGATTTTTAGATCAGGACAGCTAAGCATTGATGCTTCGGTGGATTACAATGGAGAAATATCGCCTGATGAACTCAGCCCTGAAGAGCATAACAAAACCCACATGTATGCCGTGGATGAATCTTATGCCAGAAAACAATCAGAGTTGCCTGAAAGCAAACAATTTAACCCGGAAGGATTGTATGCACCATCCTGGTACGCTGTAAATCTGAAATTGTCCTACGCCATGAGTAAAAACCTGGTGTTTTCTGCAGGGGTGGAAAATCTCACCGACCAGTTGTATCGAACTTATTCTTCAGGCATCCCTGCCATGGGACGTAGTTTTATATTATCTTTGCGGGGTACTTTTTAAAAAAAAATTAAAAGAGTTCATGTCAAAGCTTTTGATATACAGCCAGTTGGTTACTATGCTTGTGTTTCTTTTGTTGGCTTCTGTATCTCCCGTGCATGCCGACGGGGATGATGATAAAGATAATAAGGAACCTGCAAGTAAAAACAGGGAATTTAATATCATTTTTCCGGACAGCATGGTTAACACCACCCGGAATTTATATGATTCATTGATAGTATCTGGGTTGGAACAGGAAATCCAGGTCGAAAAAACATTCACTGCGTATGAAGCAAGTCACAATGATTCATTGATAATAAGCAGGCTTGAAAAACTGTCCAGAAGAACAGAAATTCCTTTGACTTACCATGCGTCGGTAAAAGCATATATTCAGGCTTACGGGTTGCGGAATCCCCAAAAAATATCCCGTATTTTGGGACGATCGGCTTTTTATTACCCCATTTTTGATCATTATTTAAACCAATATAACTTACCCCCCGAGCTCAAACATCTGGCATCAGTGGAATCATCGCTGGATCCCGTAGCTGTTTCAAAAAGCGGAGCAGTGGGGCTCTGGCAATTTCTGCCGGGCGCTGCAGGTTTGTTTGATTTGCAAATGGATGCCTGGGTGGATGAAAGGAGTGATCCTCATAAATCTACGGATGCAGCGTGTAGGTACTTGTCATATTTGTACAGAATATTTGGAGATTGGCACCTGGTAATGGCAGCATACAACGGAGGTCCGGGAGCCATTCAGAAAGCCATGGCGCGTTGTGAGGGTGAAACCAATTACTGGAAAATACGTCATAAGCTGTCAAAACAAATGCAAAGCTATGTGCCGGCTTTTATCGCCATGAATTATGTATTGCATTATTACCGGGATTTTGATATTAAACCAGCTGTGCCCATTTATTACTATCATCAGACTGATACCCTCCATATTAAGAAAAAAACATCACTTGATCGCATTACTGAAGTACTTGATTTGGATAAATCCATCGTGGAACATCTGAATCCGGTTTACAGGCAGGGCATTATCCCTGAAAATGATAACGGCTGTGTTTTGGTTTTACCACGCACAGAAAGCATTGCTTTTATATTAAACCAGGAAATCATAACAGGGGAACGGTTTATTCCGGAAAAAAAGGCAACAAAAAAAGACACAAAACGAAAAGCAATAAAATACATCGTACAAAAAGGAGATTCGTTGCATAAAATTGCCATTGAGCACAATTGCACGATACAGGATATCAGGCACTGGAACGATTTTTCGGAAGGGAAACCCTTGTTTTATGACGAAGAGATTGTGCTTTATGTGGAATAATGCAGGATAAACGGTTGATTTTTCAACCGAGGTATTTATCCATCACTTTGATAAGGTCTTCCCGGGTGATGGGTTTTAACAAGTAATCTTCACATCCGATTTCCATCATTTCTTTCATCTGTGACTCCAGGATGCTGGCTGTTTGTACTATGATGGGAATTTCAGGGTGTATTGATTTCATCATTTCAGTGAGCTGTATTCCATTTACATGGGGCAATTGTACATCCATAAGCACAATGTCAGGCACGATGTTTTCAAAAATTTCCATGACTTCTGTTCCGGCAGAGGCATGAATGATTTTTATCCCCGTGTTTTTTAGGAACACCTTGAGGAGTTGATAATTCACAACATCATCCTCAACAATCAATACGTTGTATTTTGACCAGTCAACTTTCATCTCAACACTTAGAAATTACTTATATTTTAGCTTACAATAAAAAAAACAAACATCAAAATTCAAAACTTGTTCCAGCCTGCCTTCGGCTAAAACCTATGCAAGCCTGCCTGCCGGCAGGCGTCGGTGACGGATAACAACCATTAAAAAACGTTGTATCATTCCCATGTATCCAACTGGGATGGTAAATGATCAATAAACTCCTGATAATCATCAATGCCTGACTGTTCCTGCAGTGCATCTACCCATCCCCCGTACATGGGATTCGGCAAAATGATAAATTCTGTACCAAGGATATCTTTCATGTCAGCCATTTTATTTTTTCCGAGGTCTTTTCCCCTGTTGTCCCATTGATTGCTGAAATCACCAAGGTTATCTCCTACATATAAAAGTACATCATAGTTTTGTGTTATCTGTTTACGACGTTCTTTTTTATCGCTGGTGGTAGATTTCAACAGGAAATGGTCAGACCGTGTCTCGGGAAAACCAAGATTTTCCATGTTTGTAATTGTTGATTGCAGCTCATTTTCCATCCGGTTGGAAATATAAAATATGTCAATGCTGTTGTTGTGCGCAAAGGTCAAAAACTCAATTCCTCCCGGAAGGGCTGCAGCCTCAGCTCTGTCTGTCCACTGTTTCCAGAACTCATGGGAATAATGTTTTCCTGTTTGAATCATTTTAACCTGAAACGGGCTGTTATCAAGCAAGGTTTCATCAATATCCAGTACAATGGCATTAGGTTTTTCTGAACTGTCTGTGTGCAATTGTTTTTCAAGCGCCATCGTGGCAAGATTAAAAGCCTGATAATAACAAGCAGCTTGTTCTGCTGATTTTTGATACCAGGCAGTGGCCATTAAAAGATGCTCATTCCCTGCATTTTTGTCTTCTTTAGAGGTAGTATCAGGTGTTTCTTGTTGACAACCCAAAACAAAAATACTTAGCCATGCAATGATGATCATTTTTTTCATATAACTGTGTTTTTAGTACAAAGCTTAAAAATAGTGAATAATTTTAAAACAACAGTGGGGTTGTAAAAAATAAAAATAATAAAAAAACCGCTGCACCTGTAGTCAGATACAACGGTTTTATTCACAAGTTATGAAAAATTACCGTATAATGCTGATCCTTTTTGTTGTTTTCTGATTGCCAACAACAACATCCATCAGGAAAACCCCGGCTCCGGGTAATTCAATAAGTTCATCAATTTCCAGTTTTTGGTATCCTTTTATTCCTTCAACAGTAGCGGTGCCTACTTTTTTACCAAGTAAATCGTACATTCTGATTTCAACCTGAGATGGTTTCATGAGTGAAAAACCCAGGTTTATCTGATTTGTCGCCGGATTAGGAAAGACAGTGGTTCCTTTTAGTATTTCAGAATCATCCATACCAACCGTTGTCGTATAATCAATTGTAAAACCTCCCCCAACATCATCGTCAGAATCAGCGAAAAATTGCAAAAACACAACAGGTGCATTTACTATCAATTCAGTTGGGGTATTTGTGGCATCAAATTTTTCTACCAGATCGCTTGCATCATTTCTAAAGACATCCAAATAGTCAATAGATCCCCCAAAATCAAATTCCGTAAAATCAAGATGTATGGATTCAGCATTGTTTGGTTCGATATACCATGAGCATACCGTGGATTTATTGTAGTTACAAGGGCCACTCCCGTCACTTACTGTTCCGGTAAGAGAAGTATGAGAGAGTCCGGTTTTGCAATAATCAGAATTGAACGTAACGTACCATCCGCCGGCAGTGTTGCTTCCATCTGTCAGGAATTCAATAAGAAGGTTTCCGTAATTGACCTGAACAGAAGATGTAGGAATGTTATCCATATCAAAGGTTTCCAGCAGTGGTGCTCCTGTAGTTTCGCCGTCATAAATATGTATCACATCTCCGTCAGCAAGATCAAATTGTTCAAAATTTAATGTAATGATTTGCCCGCAATCAGGTGATATGAGATATTGGCAACTAATATTATTCTGGTAATCTTCATTGGCACTCCCATCACCAAAAGCACCCTGATGATAATTGATGTTTTTTGTTCCCGTGCAATACTCCGGATAATTATCTTTGGGGTAAATGTTTTTAACAACCTGTTGATTGTAAACAAAATTGTTTTCAGGACCACTGGGTGTAGCTGTTGATGTCAGATCATCAAGGGTATAGTAGCCATTTCCTCCATTACTACCCCAGCCCCAGTTCATGTGAAATTCGTCATTCATATACCCATCGCAATTCCAGGCATGTCCGCCGAAACCACTTTCCGGGGTACCTGAATATACCATGGGGTATTGGTTATCAAGTTGAGTGCGAAGTATATCTTTATATTCCGCATCGGTATAACTGCTTTTGTTTACCAATTGACAGGATTCATCGTACTGGAAATAATCTTCGAGAGCGGTAACCACTTTTGAGGTTTGGCTTCCTGATCCATCGGGGCCCCATTGCATTTCAACAGCAACGCCCATGTGGAAATTTATTTTTGCCAGTTCATCATTTAATCCGTTGCCACTGAGAGGGATTCCAGCCCAATTATATGTTTGGTTAGCAAAATTGACAGTAAAGCTACCATAGTTATAAGACCAGTGTGTTTTTGATCCTGTACCGGTTTCAGGGTAATCCCAGTATTTCATAACCTGTCCCATGGCAGTAGCTACACAACCTACAGGCACATGACCTGCTATGCCATCAGGATCTTCAGGGCACATTTGATTGTATGGGTATCCCTGGTTCCATTCGGATAACAACAAGGGTTCCACATTTCTTAAGGTTTTAATGCCTTTTTCAGGTGTGTACTCTGAAAGGGCTTGCCATTGTGATGTGGTTTCCTTATCAGATGTAATGTTGTTGTTTGCAATGTAGGCAATTTGGTTGGCATACCAGTCTAACATTTCGGCTTGTCCCGGGTGCATGTTCCCTTCATTAAAATGACCTTTAAATGCATAGGCAAGCACAGGTTTGGCTCCGTCATCAGCAGACACAAGAATAAAACCCTGATTGTTGTTGATGTCAAATGCATAATACGTTGTGTGTGCTTCCTTATTATTTACAGACACAAGGCTTAAGTTAATATCAGCATACTCCATGCTTTTCACTTGATTTACATGCTGATAAAAAAAGTTTTTTGCTACTTTTTCAGCCAAGTGCTGTGGTACTTCCTTTGCGTTAAGGAATCCCATTCCTCCGAGAAGAAGAACGATCAATAAAAATTTAATTTTCATAATAAAAAAATATTTGGTTTATACTCAAATTTCACTGTTATATACAGACGCTGTTTTGTTTTATTTTGTTGCATATACAAGGTTAAATTAAACATAATCAATATTGTAATGCAGGCCAATGCTTTCTTTTCTTGCCTGTGCCATTTTTATAATAAGGTATCCAACATTGATTAGATTGCGCAGCTCGCAAATTCTGACTGTTAGATTGGATTTTTTGTACAATGCTTCATTTTCGCGATAAATAATTTCCAGTCTGTCCAGAGCCCGTTTTAACCTAAGATCACTTCTGACAATGCCCACATAGTTGCTCATGATTTCCTGGGTTTCTTTCCATGATTGTGTTATCAGAACCATTTCTTCGGCAGGTGTGGTTCCTTCATCGTTCCATGGCGGTATGTTTTTCATCCACGATAATTCTGAAATTCTGGACAAACTGTGTTTAGCTGCTTTATCGGCAAAGATCACAGCTTCCAGCAGGGAGTTAGAGGCCAGTCTGTTGGCGCCGTGCAAGCCTGTATGTGTGGTTTCCCCTGCAGCGTACAAGCGATGAATGGAGCTTTCACCGGTTTCGTTCACAGCTATACCGCCACACAAATAATGGGCACTTGGAACAACGGGAATAAATTCTTTTGCCGGATTAATGCCGTGGTTTATGCATTTTTTTAAAATATTTGGAAAATTTTCCCGAAAGGTTGCTTCATTTATGATGGTGGCATCAAGATAAACATGATTGGAGCCTTGTTCTTTCATCTTTTTGTCGATGGCTCTGGCCACAATATCCCTTGGTGCCAGTGATCCTCTTGAATCATGTTTTTCTAAAAATGTATTGCCGCGCACATCCCTTATAACAGCCCCTGAACCACGTATGGCTTCAGTTATCAGAAATGAAGGCGTTTCTTTGGGATTGTAAAATGCGGTGGGATGAAATTGAACAAATTCCATGTTTTTAATCTTGCCTTTGGCACGGTAAGCCATTGCAATGCCATCCCCTGTAATTACTGGCGGATTAGTGGTTGATTGATATACATTTCCACATCCCCCAGTTGCCAGCAGTGTAATTTTTGCCAGCATGGTATAAATGGTTTTGTTGCGTTTATCAAATACATAAGCCCCGTAACATTCTGTATCCGTATGTTTGCGTTTTACAAGTTTGCCCAGGTGATGCTGTGTAATCAGATCAACGGCAAAATGGTGTTCATAAATTGAAATATTGGGATGTGCTTTTACCTGCCTGATCAGGGTTTTTTGTATTTCTTCTCCCGTATTGTCTTTGTGATGTAAAACCCGTTTTTCGGAATGACCTCCCTCTTTGTGCAAGTAGTATTTTCCAGACTTTGATTTATCAAACTGAGTTCCCCATTTAATAAGATTTTTCACTTGTTGAGGTCCCTCTTTAATGACCATATTAACAATCTCTTTATCGTTGAGATATTGCCCGGCATTCAGGGTATCCTGTACGTGTTTTTCAAAACTATCCGGCTTGTAAGTTACAGAAGCAATGCCACCCTGTGCATATACAGTAGCTGTATCATCAATACTGGATTTAGTTACAATGCAGACTGATCCTTTTTCAGCTACTTTAATAGCGTATGTCAGCCCTGCAATGCCTGATCCAATAATTAAGAAATCCACTTTTTTTTCCATATCTTTCTCTTTTTATCGCCCCTTCATGCTTTCGTGCTCTCACCCACTCGCGTGAGGGATAGAAGCGATACCCTGCAATTCGCCGTTAGGCGAATGAAGCGTACAAGCGGATAGCCCGACCCCGTAGGAACGGAGGGGGCACGCCCTAATAATAATATCACTCCTTCTATCCATCGTTCTTTCGTGCTATCTCGCAATCGTGCCATCGTCCTATCGTTTTTTATGAATTTTAATCCAAGTATAAAGTATAATTTCGATATGTGATTAATTTATCATTTTCCCATTTCTTCGCGTCTCAGCGTCTTTGCGGTAACAGTCGTTAAAAAATGTATGCGGCTAAATAGTTACAAATTAGATGATATTCATCAATAAAAATTAAATTCAAATATAAACAATAAATTCAGGAAAAAAATTAAACTTTGCAGAACCACTATGTGTTAACATTATTTAAAGAAATATTATTATGAAAAAAGACAATTATGATTTGGTAACACTGGCATTATTCAGATATGCATACAGGGCAAACATATTACAATCCATTTTGAATGAAGCTGGCATAGAATCCGTGGTTACAACTTCATCCATGTTCAGACAAATTGATTCTGCAAAGGTGCAAGTAAATCAGAATGACCTTAATGAGGCTCGTCGTGTTTTACAGGAAAATAGGGGTGAGTTTGGAACGGATGAGATTGAAGAACTGTAAAGCATTTGATTAACAAGCGCAGATAATCACAGCATTTGTTTTAATTCGGCAAGGCGTTTTTGTTTTTCCGGTTCACGGGTTTTTCTTGCAGTAGCTGTAAAAAACCTATGTTTTTCCATGAATTTCATTTGCATTTTATTCCATTGTTCAATGGTGCCGATTTTGTTTCGTTCAAACAATTCACGGAAGAGGTTTTGTGACATGGGAATAAAATCAGGTCGTCCAAGGTAATCCAGGTCTGCATCGCAGATAATTTCTTCCATGTGGTTTTTAGGTTTGGGCGGCATTTTAGTAGCCATGATGAGTTCACATATTTTATCGATTTGATTTTTGTTGTATTGATACGTATGGAGGGTTTTTTGTGTCAGTTCAACCCCTTTTTCTTCATGATGGTCATAGCTTACAAGATAACCGGTGTCGTGCATAAGTGCAGCCGTTTTTAGCAACAACATTTCTTCATCACTAACCCCTTCGTTGCGTGCCAGCATTTCTGTTTGGTAATACACATTAACGGTATGTTTCAGGTTGTGATAATACAGATTTTTGGGTAGGTTTTTTTCAAGTTTTTCAAAAATATCATTTTGTAAATCCTGAAGCCTTACCAGTTGAATTTTTACGATAAAATCATGATTGGGCTTCAGTTTATTGTAGTCCTTTGCAAGTTTAGGCAAAATGCTTTTTACAAAATACATATCCATATCGCCCTTGTTTTTAAAGGCTGTTTTTCCCCTGTACATACATTCAAAGAAATCTTTTACATGGGAATATGTGGTTGAGGAAATATTGACCTGAAAAATTTCACCGTGTGATTCCATTCTGCTGGCAATATTGACTGTATCACCCCAAATATCATAGGCCAGTTTTTGTGTTCCGACAACGCCTGAAATAACAGGTCCTGTATGAATGCCTATGCGGATTTGAAAATTGGCTTTATCTTCTGTTGAAAATTGTCTTACTACCTGTTGCATTTCAAGTGCTGCCAAAACAACTTCAATGGGGTTCGTGCTGTTTTGATATGGGATACCACCGGCACACATGTATGCATCCCCGATGGTTTTGATTTTTTCAATGTCAAATTTTTCAATGATTTCATCAAAGGATTTAAAAATTTTGTCAAGCATTTTAATGAGGGCCTCAGGTCTTGTTTCTTCAGCGATTTGTGTAAAACCCTGTATATCTGCAAAAAGCACTGTTGCCATCTCATACCGCTTGGAGCTGGCTTTTCCTTTTTCCGTGATCTCTTGTATGGTGGTTTTTGGTAATATCCTGTTTACAAGTCGTTCTGTTTGCTCTTTTTGTTTCAAAAGTTCTTCGGTTCTGGAAGCGATGATTTTTTCAAGTCTGTATTTTTCCTTTGCATGTTGATACGTCCTCCGATTCACTAGCATATACGTTAGCGAAACAGCAATAGCAAAATAAAACACAAATGCAATCCAGGACAGATAAAATGGAGGATTGATGGAAAATGAAAATTGTGATATTTCTGTCACCTGACCATAATCATTTTTTGCCCTTACCTGAAACGTGTAATCCCCGGTTCCGAGGTTTGTGAATTCTTTAAAGGTTTCTGAATTGTAATCTGACCAGCTTTGTTGTAAACCCAAAAGCCTGGTTTGATATTTAATATCTTCACTGGTTTGATAAAAAGGAGCTGTGTACTCAAACCGGATGTTTTTTTGTTTGTAATTAAATGTGTAAGAAATGCTTTGTGTCATAAAGTGGGTTATCAACCCATTATTAAGTAAAACACTATCCTGGTTAATGTTTATGTTCCGTATGATGCAATGGTTTATTTTTGTTTTTTCCAGGGCTTTGTCGCGTTGATATCTTACTATCCCACTCAGGCTTCCCAACCATACATTGTTGTTTTCTGTGAATATACATTCTATGGTTTTATTTGAGATCAACTGAAAAGGAAATAATTGTTGTTTATAAGCTTTGTCTTTACCTTGATACAACGCCACCCCTGTTTGTTTTTTATATTTGTTTTTGCCCCCGCTGCTAAACCAGAGGTTCCCGGAAGAATCTTCATGGATGGGATAAATCCATCTGCTTGATTGTGAGAAATCAAACCCCAACATTTTATCAGGGACAAACTCAGCCGCTTTTTTAATTCTATAAACACCCTGGTGGGTTGAAAACAAAATACCGTTGCGTGTATTATAGACATCAATCCAGTCAAAGTTTTCAGGCAGGCCGTAGCCTTTTTGTATCTGTATGACAACAGGGTCAAGCTGCTCAGCTTCCAAAAACTCCACCCGGAAAACCCCATCGTTATTTGACCCCAGCCATAAATTTCCGTTTATATCTTCGGCGATAGTACGCACAGGATTATCAAGGTTGTGTATTTTTCCGATGACATGAAGGTGCCCGTTTTCCATTTGCTGGGCAATCCTTAAGCCATCAGAGCAACTTATGTACAATTGATTCTGAAAGAACTGAGATTTTTTAATGGTTTCTGCATTCAGACCAAGTAAATATTGTGCGCTATCGGCATGCAACAGATAAATACCATAATCAGTACATGCATAAAAGTATTTTTCTATACGTACTAAATTCTTTGCGCGTACATTGAGGTTTTTAACTTTTCTGAATATGGTTTCAGCACAATCAATGTTTTGATTAAGTGTATCCTGAATTAGGTTGGTTTTTGCAGTATAAACCCCTTGGTTTGTACTGAAATAAATTGTGTTTTTAAATTTATTGATGGCAAGAATGGATAAATTAAGCCGCTCATCACTAGTATAATATGTAAATGGTGAAGTCAATTCAATGTAACTGATGCCATTAAATGTTGTAACCCATAACTGATTGTCAATATCAAAATGCATGTCAGTAACATGATTATCTGCCAGACCGGATGCTTTGTTTAAGTGAAACACCAATTGTCCCTGTTTGTTAATGATAAAAATGCCGTTGATTTTTGTTGCTGCCAGAAGATATTTGTTATTGTAATTTACTAGTTTGGATACTTTTGATTCATCCAGTAAACTGTCAACCTGTGTGTGAATTCTTGTCAGATTGTTGTTGCTGATTTCATACAGGCCTTTACTTCTTTTGGGTTTAATGATGAGTTTGTTATTAAAAAGACACAAACTGTTTATTCCGTCATGTTTAAAAGGATCCGCTTCAGAAATATGCTTAAACTGCTTGTTTTCATATTTATATAAGCCTTCTCCTCCAGCCCATAAATACATTTGTTTTTTTGTTTTAAATACCTTGATTTTATTTGTAAACTGTTGATAGCAAGTCAATTTTTCATTTGCATATCTGAACAGACAGGTATCGGAAGCAAAGAACACTTCTCCGCAGAATGCCACAACTGTACGTATTTGAGGAATATCCACATCATTATTTTCAACAATAGAAACAAATTCCGTTCCCTTGCGTGTGTTTTTTAAGTATCCAACCTGATTATAACTCCCCACAAATATTTGTTGTGAACAACCAATGTCCATATGGGGAACGCCCGTAAAACGAAGAATATTCCAGTTTGTATTATCATATTCCAGGATGCCATTTGTATTGCTAAAATACATCAAGCCGTTTTCAGCCTGAAGTGCTTCATAATTTTGACTTTCATATCCGTAATCGTGAGATTTAAAATTTGTTATCTTTGGCTCGCCTAAAAGATTTTCCTGGGCCATTAAAGATGTGCTGAAAGAAAGGATAAAAACAGCAATACAAATGACAATTAAAATAAAAAGTAATTTATTATTTCTTTTGAACATGTGAATAATTAACTTATTTTAGTATTTTTAGAATTTAGTAAATGTAACATAAATTAATTAAACTATGAAAAACAGGGAAAAAATTGTTATTGTCACGTGGGATTTTACAGAAGTTTCTGAGGCTGCTCTCTTGCATGCAGAGCGATATACAAAGGCTGCAGGAAGCAAAATTCATGTCGTACACATTTGTGGTAAAAAAGATGACGAACGGGCTTTGAAAGAAAAAATTGAGAAAGAGATTGACAAAAAAAACCTTGCCGGCTCTACTGCTATTGACGTTGTGGTTAAGAAAGGCAACATATACTCTTCCATCAATAAATACACAGAAGAAGTGAAGGCTGAACTTGTCATCATGGGAACGCATGGCATTATTGGTTCTCAAAAACTGTTCGGAAGCAAGGCTCTGAAAGTAATTGTTGGGTCGAAAGTGCCTTTTCTGACGGTTCTGCGTAAACCTGTTCATGAATTTAAAGAAATGGTTTTGCCTTTTGACAGTGATATGGAAGGCAGGGAAAAACTCAAATGGGTAATTTATTTTGTGGATAAATATAACCTTCGCGTTAGAATTCTAAAAAAAGTATCATCCATCAAAGATGTCCAGAAAACCATCAATAATAATGTTGCTTTTGCTAAACGCATCTTGGATGAATATGACATTCCCTTTAAAGTAGATGTGGAAACCAATACCAAAGATTTTCATGAAGAGGTGATAACCTTCGCCGAGAAAATTTCAGCAGGTTTAATCATGGTGATGACAACCAAAAACATTGACTGGACAACTTATTTGTTCAGCGCTGAAGAACAAAAGATTATCGCAAACAAGGCTAAAATTCCGGTTATTTGTGTTAACCCCAGAGAAGATCTGCATAAACCCATTTATTTTAAATAAAAGACATTTTGTATCACTGGCAATACTATTTCCTCTTGTCTGAAATTTACTTGTGATGAAACCTCCATGAAAAAAAGTATTAACACACCCGTCCATTATCATTCGTTGTAATGAGTTGAATTAACGTTTGTGAAATAATTGGAGGTTACATCTGACCGTTGAAAATAAAAAATAACCAGATGAAACATAAAAATATCATATGGATAGTTAGTCTTGGTTTATTGATTTTGTTTGCCGGATTGTATGTTTCCAGCCTGAAAAATAAAAATACAGATATAAGCAAAAGCATAAGCCTTGTGCCTGTGGATGCCAATATCTTGTTTGAAATAAGCGATCTAACTAAGTTGATTGATTTTTTCCAGACACAGCCCATATTTTGGCAGGATTTATCAAACGTTCCGGCGTTTGATAAATTAAACCATAATATGTTATGGCTGGACAGTATGTTGACAAAGCATGATGTTCTCAATGAGTTGTTTTCCAGGAATAGTTTGATTGTATCCATACATGATATAGGGAAACATAAACTTGGGTCACTGTTTGTCATTGGAATTCCTGATAACATCAAAACAAAAAGCGTTTTACGTGATATTGAAAAATTGGCAACTGATTTTGAACCAACCGAAAGGACGTATGAAAGCATCAAAGTTTATGATGTTAAATCAGCGGCCGGAAAACACTATTCCTACAGCATTTTTAAAGGAAATTTATTTTGGAGTGATAATTCCTTGTTGATTGAAGATGCCATCAGACAAAGCAACCTGGAAACATCAATTCTGAATGACAAAAATTTTAAAACGGTGTATGCTACTGCCGGGAAAAAAGAACTTGCCAATGTTTATGTTAACCTGTCCCGCCTGAATCACCTTATAATCCCTTTTGTGAAACCCGATATTGAGGAAAATCACCCTGCCTTAAAAAATTATGCTTCATGGGTTGAATTGGATATGAGCTTGAGTGAATCACTAATCAGTTTCAATGGTTTTGCGATTGCCCCTGATACCACATTGAATTACCTCAGGCACATTAAAGATCAATCAGCCATTAGCAATGAATTTGAATCCGTGTTGCCTGAAAACACCGCTTTGTTTTATGTAATGGCGCTTGATGACAATAAAAAATTCTCTTCTTTTCATCGTTCATACCTTGATGAATACAAGCATTCCAAGTATTTTGATGAAACAATAACACGGTTTAATGAAACCTGTGGATTTGACATGGCAAATACCATTTATTCGCTTGTGGATGACCAGGTGTGTTACGCACTTTCCAATATTAATCAGCTTGATATATTTCAAAACAGCTATGTCCTGATCAAAACAAAATCCAGATCAAAAGCGGAGCAACGTATCCGTAATTGTCTCCAGGATTATGCTGATCATACACAACAAGAGGTTTCTGAATACATTAGTAAAATGGAAATGGATGCTGCCAATGATTTTACTGTGTACAGAATGCCTGTTGGTGATTGGCCTGAAGTGTTGTTCGGTAGTTTTTTTAAACATTCACAACCTACTTATTGTAGTGTGCTGGAAAATACCGTGGTGTTTGCTTCAACAAAATCTTCACTGCGCAAGTTGTTGAATAATTATTTGCTGAACCGTACCATCAATAAAAACAAAAATTACCTGGATTTTAAAAAAAATCTATCCAGAGAATGTCAAGTGTTTTTTTACCTAAACAGCAATCTTGCTTTTTCATGGATGCGTGATATGTTAAATGACAGCTACAAAGACAACTTCACCGCAAACGAAAGCATCGTTAAAAAACATCATATTGCTTTACAACAAATCATAAGTGACAATATGATATACCACAACCTGGTTATCGAACACTCAAATTATCAAAATGATAAACCACATACCATCTGGGAAAGCAGGCTTGATACCTGCATTCGTAGTAAGCCAACACTGGTGGAAAACCATTATACCGATTTAAAAGAAATCATCGTTCAGGATATTGGAAATACCATTTACCTCATTAACCATAAAGGGCATGTTTTATGGAAATTACCATTGGATGAACAAATTTTGGGTAAAATTCATCAGGTTGATGCTTATGAGAATGGTAAGTTGCAATATTTGTTCAACACAAAAAACAAGATTTACCTGATTGACAGACTAGGAAACCATGTTGAACGTTTTCCTGTCAATTTGCGATCACCGGCAACCTGTGGCTTGGCTTTGTTTGACTATGACAATACCCTTGATTACCGGATTTTGGTCCCTTGTGCAAATAAAGAGGTGTATTTATACAACATTGAAGGCAATGTGGTTTCAGGGTGGGAGTTTGAAGGCACTGAATATCCGGTCAGGCAGACACCCAAACATTTCCGTCATGAGAACAAAGATTATATTGTGTTCAATGATAAATACAGGATTTATATTTTAAACCGAAAGGGGGAAATGCGCGTGCAACCAAAATACCACTTTCAAACATCTAAAAATAACAATTTCTACTTTGAAAAAAATGAGAATATGGCAGCATCCTGTTTTGTAACAACAACAAACACCGGAACTATCATGAAGGTATTTTTAAACACAGTGGTAGATTCTTTGCACATTAAAAATTACAGCAAGAATCATTATTTCATGTATAAAGACATGGATGCTGATGGGATTAAAGATTATATCTTTCTTGATGACAAAGGGTTAGAGGTGTATAGCCAGGGGTTATCGATGATTATGAGTTATACATTTGCAAATGAAATTACTGAAGCCCCAAATTATTATGTGTTTTCATCAGACAAACGTAAAATAGGTGTGACAGATTATGACAACGAGATGATATACCTTATCAACGCTGACGGAACTTTACACCCGGGTTTCCCGTTGACTGGAAAAAGCCCATTTAGTATATCATACCTGGCTCCTGACAAAATACATTTTAATCTTTTTGTTGGCGGGAAAAATAATTTTTTGTATAATTACGAAATAAAATAATTTGATATGAAACCAAATCTTAAATACGTAGTTCCTGTTGTCATTATTGCACTCATGCTGGTAATGCATGCATGTATAAAAGATAACTTTGATTTTGATAAACTGACAAATGAAGTACACTGGAAACCCAGTCTGGCTGCCCCGATAGCTTACGGAAGCCTTCACATGATTGATGCCATGGAGGCTTATGATTCTGTCGGCAGGCTGCAAGTGAATGATGATGGATTTTTGTCACTGATGTATTTTGAAACGGCAGAATCCGATACCGTTTCTGAAATTATGGATATTGGTAATCAGCAGTTGCATGTTAATGTTCCCGCAACAGGTGTGGACTGGACCGGATTCACTACGGGTGATCACATGACTATTAACCGTAGCTATGATCTGCATTTTGATCTCTTTAATGATGATGCCGAATTAGACAGCATCTGGCTCGATCATGGTACCTTAAATCTGGCAGCAGTTTCTACCTATCAGCATGCCATTGAATTGGTTATGACTTTACCAACCGTGACAAAAGACGGAGCACCATTTTCCCGTACTTTGAATTTGTTGCCTTATGGGAGTTCAGATGAAGACATGGATAATGATATGGATGGATACGATGTTGACATGACCCAGACCCCACTTGGATACAATGAAATTCCTGTTGAGCTTGAAATAACCTTTGTGCATTCAGGAGGCTTAAATACTGGAGATCTGGAATTTCAGGTGGACTTGTTAAATCCCGACCACCAAGCTATGTTTGGTTATTTTGGATACAATACCTTGATATTTAAAAGTGGGAAAATTGATATTGACCTTTTTGACCCGGGCGACAACTGGGATATAGATGATTTTAAATTTGAAGATCCGCAGTTCAAAGTTTATTACAGGAATTCGTACGGTATTCCGGCAAATTTTTACTTTGATTCTGTGAATACTCATTCTATGTATTACGATGAAACTCATGACCTTGTTGATTATGGAGCCGGGTTACCAATGGATTCACTGAATCCTTATAATATTTCCCATACAACAAGCTTTGGCACTTTTATTAGGGATAGCCTGATACTTGACAAAAATAACAGCAATATAAGTGAGATTATTTCACGCCGGCCTACCTGGTGCAAATTTGTAGCTCATGCTCATACCAACCCTTTCGGTGATTCCGGCCATCACAACTTTGTTTGGGATGATTCAAAATTCATTGCTGATATTGAAATAGAATTGCCGTTGTGGGGATATATGGACAGATTTCATGGCAGGGATACTGCTGATTTTGACCTTGAAGAAGAATTTGAAGACCCCGGGGTAATAGAATACCTGATGCTTAGGCTTACCATTGATAATGGATTGCCTGCGGGAGCTTATACTCAGGCGTATTTCCTGGATGAGAATTATGTTGTGCTTGATTCCGTATTAAAAGAAACCGGAACGCAATTGATTGCTTCTGCAGAAGTGGATGGTGACGGAAGGGTAATCAGTAAAACCAGAAAAGTAAACGATATTGTGGTTACAGGTGAAATGTTGGATAAACTAATGGCCACAAAGTATTTGGTTTACCGGGCAGATGCCTCAACCACAAATGCATCAAATGATAAACTCATTAAAATATATCCGGAATATAGTGTGGATTTCAATGCAGCTGTTGAGGCAGACCTGGATGTAGAAGTTGATTTGGATACAGTAAATTAATAATAAGTAACTGTTCACATTTTAAAATTAAATAACTGTTAATTGACCTAATTTCTAATTGCTCTAATTAATCTAAAAAATGACCAATAAAACTAAT